>JANQTO010000181.1 GCA_030731685.1 Nonlabens sp. | reverse complement strand
GAATCGAGCCATTTGAAAGCGTAAAAGGTGGATTAAAAGGAGTCGTTGTAGGTGAAGTTCTCACCTGCATAAAACATCCTGGTGCCGATAAACTTAAACTTACAACCGTTAATATAGGCGCTGAAACAGTTCAAATAGTTTGTGGTGCGCCCAATGTTGCTGCTGGACAAAAAGTTCCCGTTGCAACGATAGGCACTACTTTATACACTGCCGAAGGCGAAGCGTGGACTATTAAAAAAGGAAAAATACGTGGTGAAGAAAGCCACGGTATGATTTGCGCCGAGGATGAACTGGGACTAGGAAAGTCACACGATGGTATTTTGGTTTTGGATAGCGCCCTAGAAGTAGGAACTCCGCTAAGTACTGTTTACGAAATTGAAACAGATTATACCATAGAAATAGGCCTTACTCCTAACCGTGCAGACGCGATGTCACACCTAGGTGTTGCGCGCGATTTACGCGCTGGGCTTGCGGTGAACGGAGATTCTCCCGTTGCGTACAGTACGCCGTCCATATCAAATTACAGAGTGGACAACAGGTCGTTGCGCATCGATGTTCAGGTAGAAAATCACGAACTTGCACCGCGATATTGTGGCGTTACGATTACCGATGTGGTCGTTGCACCATCGCCTACATGGATTCAGAACAGAATTAAGGCCATAGGTATCGTACCTAAAAATAACCTCGTAGATATTACAAACTACGTGATGCACGAGCTAGGCCAGCCGCTGCACGCATTTGACGCTTCTAAAATTGAAGGCAGCAAGATTGTTGTCAAAACAGTTGCAGCAGGAACTCCGTTTACTACACTTGATGGCGTGGAACACAAACTGCACGAAGAAGATTTAATGATTTGCGATACAGAGAAACCACTTTGCATTGCTGGTGTTTATGGCGGCTTGGGTAGTGGCGTAACTGCAGAAACTACATCTATATTCCTAGAAAGCGCTTATTTCAATCCTGTAAGTGTGCGCAAAACCGCAAAACGACACGGTTTTAATACCGATGCATCTTTTAGATTTGAGCGCGGTATAGACCCGAATATTACAGAGTATGCTTTGCAACGCGCAGCGCAACTTATTATTCAATATGCTAACGGTAAAGTTTCTAGCGACCATATAGATAGTTATCCTAATAAGATTGAGAACCTAAGTATATTCTTGCCTTATGCCAAAGTTGACGCGCTTATAGGACAGGAAATTCCACGAGAAGAAATCAAAAGTATTTTAAGGACGCTAGACATTGAGGTGAACAACGTCTCAGAAACTGGACTAGGCCTTACCATTCCTGCTTACCGCAATGATGTTACCCGACCGGTTGATGTTATTGAAGAGATATTGCGCGTCTATGGTTATGACCGCATAGAAATTCCTAGTAAGCTTCACGCAACGACAGCTGTAAGCTCACGTACCGAAAACAATAAAATCCAAAACCTAGTTGCTCAACAACTCGTGGGACAAGGATTTCACGAAATGATGGCCAACAGCCTCACGTCAGATAAATATCAAGAGCTGGATGGTCAAATGGGCTCAAAAAACGAGGTGCGTATACTTAATCCATTAAGTAGTGACCTCGCTGTGATGCGTCAAAGCATGGTTTATGGAGCTCTTGAAGCAGTTTCTTATAACATGAACCGCAGACAGCATAACTTGCGTTTATTTGAGTTTGGCAATACCTATCATACATATCAGCAAGGGAATTATACAGAGAACAAACATTTAAGTATTACCATTACCGGTGATATACATACCAATAGCTGGAGTACAAAGTCTCATCCAGCAGACTTCTTCTACCTTAAAGGTGTTGTAATGAGTTTATTAAGTCGTTTAGGTATTCAAAATGTCAATGAGCAGGAATCTAAATTAGCTGCGCTAGAAGACGGCATCGCCCTAAATGCAGGTAATAAAATTGCTGATTTAGGTATAGTCTCAGCTAGTTTAACTCGCCATTTCGGGATTGATCCCCCAGTTTATTCTGCAAACATTTACTGGGACGAAATCCTAAAACTTATAAAGGACGAGAATAAACCTGTTACAGAGATTTCTAAATTCCCAAGTGTAAAACGTGACCTCGCTTTACTCGTAAATAACGAGGTAACTTTTAAAGAACTTAAAACTATAGCACTTGCTACGGAACGTTCCTTGATACAGGATGTAAGCCTTTTTGACGTTTATGAAGGTAAAAACCTGGCTGCTGGTAAAAAATCTTATGCGCTCAGCTTTACCATTCAAGATCACAAGAAAACCCTCACTGACAAGCAAATAGATAAGGTGATGCAAAAAATACAATCGCAATTAGAAAAAGAAACTGGAGCTGTATTACGATAAAGTCATATAATTCATTTTAATATTTCACTTTACGAGTTAGCAAAATTATATGCAATTAATCTTTTGAACTTTATTTTCAGTGCCTTGTGATAGCTTTTAAAAGCATCAACGACATATTTAGTGAACGAAAGATAACACGTTCCACAAATCTCTTATCTAACAGATTATGAAATTGAACAGGACCGACATAGAAGTGCAACTGCGCAAGCAGCGTGCAAAGCAAACCACGCAAGAAGACATATTAGAACAAGTTAAGGCAGTTCTTAAACAGGACGACCTTAGAGAAGACGCTATTATGTTACGCATGAAGAGCCCACAAAAGCCTACGCCGCGAAATCATTTCAACATAGATTCTATGGAAATGGACCGCATCTATCACGTAGACCAAATCAAGAATATCTGTATTAATTACCGTTTACGATTTTTAGATACTAAGTATTTTAAGAACGATATACCTAGAGAAGCACTTGTGGAAATTAAACGTTTAGAGAAAGAGCATAATTTAACAATACAAGGTTTTAAAATCGTTGCTCCAAGTAAAATGTTCAAACTAGAAAATGCTGATGACCCTTTACTTTTTGCGCCTATAGGAAACGGTTATTTCTACCTCATACACAAATGGGGTAATGACTTAAGCCCTATGCGCAGGCTCTTTGCATGGCCATTTAAGAGCTTTGAAAACCTTATCATTTTGACGCTAATCGCCAGTTTAATTGCAACGAGTTTAATACCTCACGGTTTGTTCGGAAATCAAAATACAGCTATTGAATTTTTATTGATATTCTTTTTCATGTTCAAGTGTGTTGCCAGTATGGTTTTATACTACTCCTTTGCAGCCGGAAAGAATTTTAATACAGCCATTTGGAATTCAAAATATTTTAATGCCTAGCAATCCCTATAGTTAGACATTTAAATTAACCACTTTTATAAAGTGGTTTTTTTATGCAATGCCTATTCTGCAGCAGGCAACGTTTCTTAGTATCTTAGCGATATAAATAGAAATATATGGCAACTCAAAGAAGAAGAAATCCAGTTTTTGGTGGAATTATAGCCGCAGCAATGATAGGTTTTGGTGCTTGGAGACTTTATGCGCATTTTATCGCAGGAGAAAACCAAGAAACCTGGAGACTCATTTTATCAGGTGCAATGATTTTATATGGCGCTTTTGTAGGATATCAAGTGCTAACTCAAAAAAATGACTAGTCCTACGTTTAAGAAACAGTATTCTTTTCTACTATCCTTGGTTTTTATAGCTGTAGGCTGTTATAAATTCTATGAACACTTTTATGTAGGCAAAGATATAGCGACGTATCAATTGGCACTTTCCGGATTTTTGATAGGTTTAGGCATTTACCAGATAGTCATGCCGCTATTGAAAAATAAAACCGAGTAATTTCTTTTTTCCCAAGCAAAATTTGCTAAGAGAAATTTGCCAAATAATTAACCTTTAATTAGTTTTTCGTTATCACAATTTGTGAGCGTTCGTAGCGATTTTTGTGAGAAATTTATCTTATGCCTGTTAAAACTCTCATACCATTATTAAGTCTTCTATTAGTTTGCTCTTCACAACTGTCCCATGCTCAGGAATCACCCTATGAAATAAGTTGGGAAAAGGATGGTCCATGGTTAGGTGCCAGCTTAGCGGGAACAACCGCTGGATTTCTCATAATTCAAAACAAAAAAGGATTTACGGAGCAAGAACTCGCAGCACTTTCCAATAACAGCGTAAACAGTATAGACAGATACGCCATAGGCAACTTTGATGAGGACGCGAGTAAAAAAAGCGACATACCTTTCTATACCTCATTTGCAATACCACTTGCCATGCTTGCCACTAGCAGACAAAATGACCACGCAGGCCAGTTATCATTAATGTATTTAGAGTCGCTTACAACTACCGCTGCATTATTCACATTATCTGCAGGATTGACTAATAGAGCAAGACCTAAGGCTTATAATACCGATTTATCGCTGGGAGAACGCATGGAACCTACAAACACACGTTCGTTTTATTCAGGCCACGTAGCAGCATCTGCAACTTCAACGTTCTTTGCTGCCAAAGTTTTTAATGACTTCTACCCACAATCAGACTGGAAATGGGTCGTTTGGGGTGGCGCAGCAGCTATCCCAGCGGTTGTAGGCGCATACCGCATTAAAGCAGGACAGCACTTCCTTACAGACGTTGCATTGGGCTACGCGATGGGCGCGGCATCAGGAATTCTCATTCCTGAACTACACAAAAAGAAAAATGAGAACCTATCCTACGCTCCTATCATATCACCAGAAATGTCTGGAATTTATGTGGGATTGACTTTTTAAAACACTCTATAATAAAAATAAAGTGGATTTTACGCTTTCGCGAAAGCGCCTTAAGTGAATCAAAATAAATAAAAAAAGACCTCCAAGTCATTGAAGGTCTTTTTTACGTTACAGAAAGTAACTTTTAGCTATTATACATCTTAGCACGCAGCTCCTTCAACTTAGCATCATCCATATATTCTTCAAAGGTGGTGTAACGGTCTATCGCTCCACCAGGAGTAAGTTCTATAACACGTGTTCCTACTGTTTGAGCAAACTCGTGGTCATGTGTTGTTAAGAACAAGGTGCCTTTAAAGTTTTTTAAGCTGTTGTTAAAGGCTTGAATAGATTCTAGGTCTAAGTGGTTAGTAGGTTCATCTACCACAAGCACGTTTG
>JANQTO010000180.1:2187-5065 GCA_030731685.1 Nonlabens sp. | reverse complement strand
TGCTGGGTGTTTATATATTTAAACCCGTATCTATTTTTGCAGGGCCTTCTTTTCAGTACATTTTAAATACTGATTTAGAAGACGTAGATTTAGATGACGTTCAAGAGGAATTTACCATAGGCTTACAGGCTGGTATCGCAGTGGATTTAGGAAATATAGGACTCGATGTACGTTACGAGCGTGGCTTTAAGGAAAACGAAGCGCAGTTCACCCAAATAGGTCAAGTAGGAACGCTGGACACTAGACCCGAGCAAATAACATTTGCTATTTCGGTAAAATTTTAAAAGTTTTAAGGCGGCACTTTGCAGGTGTGTTTGAAAGATACTTCTGGTCAAATAACCTTATCTAGCTTACCTTTACTTGTTACAATTCTATCGCAAATGACACACGCAAAGCAGCAACTTATACAAGCAGAGCAAACAGCATTAAAACTCTTTACCGAGCTTGTGGAAACAGGTTACATAAAACCTGGAATTACAGAGAAAGAACTCAACACATCCATTTTTGAACTTGCTCGTGAGCGGTATGGCATAGACAAATACTGGCACAAGCGCATTGTGCGTGCAGGGGCAAATACATTGTTACCTTACGATGAGAATCCGCAGGACTTGGTATTGCAGGAAGATGATATTTTGTTTCTAGATTTTGGCCCCATTCTAGAAGATTGGGAAGCAGACTTAGGTCGTACCTACGTCATCGGTAACGACGCTATGAAATTAAAAATGATGCACGACGTTGAGGACGCGTGGCACAAATGCAAGGCATATTTTGAATCGCAACCAGATATTACCGGAGCACAGTATTATGAATATATTTCCGCTTTCGCAAAAGCGTACAACTGGGAATTCGGTGGACCCATTGCAGGACATCTCATAGGTCATTTTCCGCATGAGAAGCTGGATACTGAGGATATGACAAACTACATTCATCCAGACAACCACGTTGCGATGCGCGCTCCAGATGCTAATGGGAATCCACGTGATTGGATACTCGAAATCCATTTTGTGGACCGTAAGCTAGAAATAGGTGGTTTCTTTGAGCAGTTGCTTACCTGACATATTAATTGTAACAAATTGCTGTTTAACAATACTTATCTATAAAACCAAATCATGGAACAGCAGCAAAATTTTCAGAACTATCAAGAATATCAGCAGTATCAAAACCTGCGTAGGTCAGAGAACAATCTCAACACACTTGTTGTTTTACATTATGTAAAGGCTGGTCTCACTGTACTAGCGATTTTATTTTTTGCTCTTTATATGGTATTTGGCTTGTTTATGGGTGATGCGATGTCGCGTGATATGAATGAGGAACTCCCATTTAATCCAGCGAATATATTTGTGATTATAGGTATAGTCGGTATTGTCTTATGCTTAATCGTGGGTATTCTGGATATACTTGCCGCAAAATATATCAAACAACGTAAAAACCACACATTCATCATCGTTGTCGCAGCCATTCACTGTATCAGTGGTTTACTAGGAATTGGACTAGGCATATTTACCATTATTGAACTCACCAAGCCTGAAGTGAAAAGACTGTTTGACAGTAAAGAGATTTAATTTTTTTTGTTTATAAACCTCCGAGGTTTCAGAGCTTAACAATTCAGTGAAAAACATCGTGACTGAGAAACCTCAGAGGTTTTCTTTAGCTAATAAATTAGCGACTCACAAACTCAACGACTCATAAGTCTAAAGTCCTAAGTCATAACTGAAAAATACTAATTAACCTTTGATGTCACTCATTATTTTCAAGTGATGCTTTGTGTGAATTCCCATAAATTTTACGGTTTCTTTTTTATTGAGCCATCCAAAAAATGGGTGCTTAAAACAAGAATTTGCTGGTAGCGCATTTATTTTTAAGAGTTGTAAACGCACTTGTTCCTGCATGGCAATAAGGGTGCTTTTAGAACTTACCGATTCAGGTACTGTTTCTTTTGGAGCTCTCGCTTTTCCACGAGGAATGTAGCCCGTATTCATGATAAAAAATTTGAGGAAAGAGAATTTAGGCTTGTAGTCTGCTGGAGAAGACTTCTCTAATACGGTAACGATACCGTCGAGTATTTTAAGGCAATGCTCCACATGCCAGTAGGTGCCAGCTTGACTTACCGCTGTATTCTTTTTATCTCCGGCTTCTATGTATTGTACTAGTATTTGTAGTTGTGAGTCTAGTTTTTTGATTCCCATTAGTAAATGCTGTTTATAGGAACGTTTTTATCATTGTAGGTATAAAAAGTCCCTGCTTTTTTAAATTTCAGTGCTGCACCTATGGGTGATATGAGCGAGATGGCAAAGTACGCTGTGTCATCCAGCACAAGCCTGCCCATACCTGCACATATATAAAACATACCGCCTGGCACAAGCACAAGTGCTCCGTTCTCTACTTGCTCACAAACTTTAGTCGGGTCTATTTTAAGTAACGCGTTGTAAATAACTGTTGTTTCAGCGCGCTGTCTGGTATAGAGTTCTTCCTGATTTTGAATCATCGCCATACCGGTTTCGTACTTATCGCCAGCGCTACTCTTCGTTTCACTGGTTTTAGCTTCCATAAGAGCATCCATGTTTATAGTTATGGTTGCAAGTCTGTCTTCTACGATGCCCAAACATTGCTGGTACATACGTTCTTTAAGTGCAGGATAGTTCACTATGGTAACAATACGTTATCAACGCTGTGCAGCACACCATTCATGGCAGTAATATCTCGTTCCAGCAAGTTTATAAGCCTACCGCCAGCGTCTGTAATAACGATACCGCCAGTGGTATTTATAGTAAATGTACCTGTGGTGATTGGGTCTATCACAAAACCATCGGTAAAATCTTCAACGCGCAAACTGGTGCCGCTCACAACATGGTATAGTAAGATATCGCTTAGGTTGGGT
>JANQTO010000180.1:0-2177 GCA_030731685.1 Nonlabens sp. | reverse complement strand
GCAGAAGGTGCTGACCACGCTGCGTGCGCGGTTGGGGTTGCGCAGGCTGAAGTCCGGGTGCTTCATGAGTTGCTTCACCACGGCCAGTACTTTGCCGCCATGGTCAGGTGCACTGGCCTGCAAGGCAAACCATTTGTCGAGCACCAGGGCCTCGTGCTTGAACTGGGCATGGAACCGTGCCAGGGCGGGTTGTGCCAGGCTGCTGCCGCTCACAACATGGTATAGTAAGATATCGCTTAGGTTGGGTAGCGCAAGAACGTCTGCGATGCTGTTTAGTGAATCTGCCGTGTCTTCATCTATTAGAGCTTGAAAAGCAGCATCAGTAGGAGCAAAAACGCTGAACGGTGCAGGAACTGCTCCTGTGGTCATGGTGTTTTCTAATGCGGTGGCTAAACTTTCTTGAATCAGTGCTGCAGTTAAGTTACTAAAAGAAGGGTTTGCACTTACCAGTGTCGCTAGGGTAGGTAATGTAAGTACCTTGTCTGTGACGTGAACAATACCGTTGTTTGCATTGATATCGGCAGTTGTTATGGACACGCTGTTATTAATTAGAAAAGCTGGCGTTGTTTGTATGTAGAGGTCTAGATTTTCCTGATTGGGATTTGATGCACTTGTTTTTGCGTATCCTGCCAGGAAATCTTCCGTACGGTTTATGCGTTGTAATACATGGTAAAGCAGTAGGTTTCTAAGTTCAGCAACAGGTATGGCGTTGAGGTCGGCTAGAGAATTATCTGTTAAATACTGTGCAAAAGCAGCATCTGTAGGCGCAAATACGGTAAACGAACCGTTATTGCGTAGTGTAACGTCCAGACCGGTGAGGTCAAGTGCCGCTTTTAGGGTGGTATGCTCTTCACTTTCGGCAATGCGGTCGTAAGCACTTTTACTAGGTAGCATGTTGCCATTATCGTCAGCATCTTCCCAGCAGCTAGTGGTTAACAGCAAAAGCGTTAGTACGGGAAGTAAGTATTTCAGTTTTTTCATTGCAAAAATTTTGTATCGCATTTTAGTCAAAGGTATATCTTCAAACCAGAAAAGCTGTTCTTTTATTGCCTAAATCATACGGTTTCTTTCATTTTTATGACTGTAAGAATCATAGGCTCGGTAGCATTACACAAAAGCACACTTGCAGTACCGCTGGTTTAATTCTCCAGTGCCTGTGGTTGTAGAAGGCTTGTGGTTATTACGCTTTCGCGAAAGCGAACTCTTTAAAACCTAAATTTTAAACCACGAACTCATGACTTCTTTACAAACATGTTGCACGCTGCTGGAGTTAATATTAAATTTGGCACACATAAATAATAACATTTTTACCATGGGAAGAGCATTTGAATTGCGCAAAGGACGAAAGATGAAGCGATGGAGCGCGATGTCCAAAGCGTTTACACGCATAGGAAAAGACATAGTCATTGCAGTGAAAGAAGGTGGAACAGACCCAGATGCAAACTCCCGACTGCGTGCGGTAATCCAAAATGCCAAAGCCGTAAACATGCCTAAGGCAAACGTGGAGCGCGCGATTAAAAAAGCGAGTGATAAGGACACGGCAAACTATGAAACGGTGATGTTTGAAGGCTACGCGCCTCACGGTATCGCGGTGCTCGTAGAAACGTCTACAGATAATAATAATAGAACAGTTGCTAACGTGCGTAGTTACTTCAATAAGTGCGACGGTAGTTTGGGAACCAGTGGTTCGGTAGAATTTATGTTTGACCACAAATGTCACTTTAGAATCGCTGCCGAAGGTCGCGACCTGGAGGAACTGGAACTGGAGCTTATCGATTTTGGCGCTGAAGAAATCTTTTTAGACGAGGCCGACCCTGAAGATAGCAACAGCGTGGACGGTATCATGATTTATGCCGATTTCCCTTCGTACGGCACCATGCAAAAAGGCTTGGAAGACATGGGTATAGAAATCTTAAGCTCAGACTTTGAATACATTCCAACACTTCAAAAAGAACTCAACGACGAGCAACGTGCCGATGTTGAAAAACTCATCGAAAAACTCGAGGAAGACGACGACGTGAACAACGTCTACACCACCATGGCAGATTAGGGATTGCTGATTTTTGATTGCCGATTTTTGATTGCTGATTTTTGATTTATCGAGCCGCTGATTGACTGTTTCGGCTTTGGTTTACCTGCATGCCATTGCATGTTCCAAGGAAACCTCTTCCCTAGAG
>JANQTO010000179.1 GCA_030731685.1 Nonlabens sp. | reverse complement strand
AAGGAAAAAAACAACGTTGCTAAAACGCTTATCTTAAGTATATTGTTCATTTTGTTTAATTTTTATATTCAAATAGTGAACACGAAATTATGTGTTTACACAACCGTTAGACTGAAAAAAAAGTTAAAAGTTTCATTAATTACCAAAAGATTCGATAATCACTCCATTTTTGCCACCACGACGCTCTTGCATCTCCTCCATTTTCTTTTTTTGAATGGCGTCAAATTGCTCTTGTGAAACCCTTTTTCCTTCTTTAGGCTTCTTGATTTCAAAGCCCTTACTCGGGTTCATTTCTATGCTTGAACAAAGTATAGTAGTATCAGCGCTATTTATCTCTAGTATAAGGCCTGGCAAGCCGTGATATTCACCTGGACCATTGCTTACGGCGAGTTCTGGGGTGTACCAGGCAGTTATGGTGTTGTCGCGTTCGGGCATGCTGGCAAGTAGCCCTTTGGGAGCTTCGTTTTCTTTTTTATCTTCTTCTTCAGCTGGTTTTTTTACAGGCTTATAGGTCGCTTTGTAACAGGTGTACTGTCCTATTTTTTTAGATTCACTTTGTAATTCCCACGAATATGTTTGTAAATCACCTTCAATGACAAAATCCTTGCCCATAATATTTCCCTGTTTGATGTATTTCGCTTGAGCTATATCCTTGTATATCGTTGAACCCAGACCATCGCTGGCGCTGAAAGAAATGGAGATACCATCTTTTTTGGCCTCGGGTTTTGCGAGCTCCTGCATTTTGCCATAGGAAGATTCTGCAGCTGTGAAGAATAGTTGGTACTCATTTGTGCTGCCCTTTTGCAATTGCTCCATTATCTGTCGCACCATCGGGTCACTTTCGGCGCGTTTTTCCATGGTGGTATCCTTGGGCATATTAAACTTGGTAAGAGATTGATAAGTTGCGATGCCTTTTATTTGTGACTGGGCTTGTGCGGTGTTCGCTTTCGCGAAAGCGAAACATATAAAAACCACTAAAGTTCTTGTAAAATTTTTCATGAGATTAAAAGTTTGGTTCTAACAAATATGCAACAAACAGTTAATCAAGGCGGTTAATGAGCGTTAATGTGTGTTAACCGCATTTATTATCACGGTATTATTGCGCACCTTTACCTTATGAACGAAAAAAAGTACAGACTACTGCTTTATCTCATCAGTATCGTTATACTCGTGACCCTTTCCATTCAAGGTTACTGGCATTATAAAAACTATCAGGAAAGTGAACGCCAGCTCCATGCAGACTTGCAAGGCATGCTGGACCAAAGTGTTGAGGATTACTTTACCATCAAAGCTAAAAAGAACACGATGAGTATCGTTCAAGAGGACCCAAACTGGAACCTAGAACAAAAATTTGGCGACATCATAGCCCAAATGGAAATGGGTAAGCGCGATGTTTACGGCGACCTCAAGTACAACCAAAACATGGTTATAGAAGGTACTAAAGTGACACGTGGTATTCAACTAGATACATTATCAAACTTTAATATGGAAGAGATAGGTTCCATAGAACTTAAACGCCCAGAAATGATACGGGAGCAAAAAGAGACTCGCAGGCTAGAAATAAGCGAGGATACGGTAAAATCTAGATTTACCATAGAAAATGTAGAGTTTGAGGATAATGGTAACACCACAAGTTTAAAGGCACTTACAAACCGCATCATGCTATCCATATCGTCTAACAAGATAAATCTAGAAACGCTGGATAGTTTATTGTTGTTACGTCTTAAGGACCGCAGTATAAAAATAGACTACGCCCTCAACTTTAAAAATAACGACACGAGCTACGTGCATCGAGCAGTTGAAGTTCCCACAGACAGTTTGTATGCAAATGCTAAACTACTGTCAGCAAACAGCAACCTACAGCTAGCATTTGCAGGTTCCGGAAAAACCTTGCTCAAACGCAACTTAACGAGCATACTGCTATCGCTGGTTCTTATCGCTACTGTTATATTCTGCATGTTTTACTTGCTCGATATTATACGCAAACAAAAAACGTTGAGCGAGATGAAAAACGACCTTATCTCTAACATAACCCATGAATTTAAAACGCCTATTGCCACTGCTAGTGCAGCGCTAGAAGGCTTACAGCATTTTACGAAGCAAGGTGACTTAGAAAAGACAGACCGCTACCTTAACATGGGTCGCGACCAGCTTGTAAAGCTCAATGGCATGGTTGAAAAGCTTCTAGAGACAGCAACCATAGACCAAGGCTCGCTTTCATTGCAGTATACTGAAGTAGACCTCAACAAATTGCTACAAACCGTGAAATCAAGATTTCCAGATAGTAACGATAAAGAGATAATCGTGGCGCTTCCAGAAAATAGTATCACCATCATGGCTGATTCCTTTCACCTAGAAAACGCGCTTTGCAACCTGGTCGACAATGCTATCAAATATGGCGGCGACCGTATAACACTATCGCTTACAAATTCCCAAAAAACAGCTCTCATCGCTGTTGCAGACAGTGGCACGTCGCTTAAGGGCGTGCAGGAAAAGCTTGTTTTTGATAAATTCTATCGCGTACCACAGGGAAACACCCATAATGTAAAAGGTCACGGTATAGGGCTTTATTACACACGTTCTATCATTGAAAAACATTCAGGAACCATACAGCTGCAAACCCGACCACATACCTCATTTAATATAACCTTACCACATGCATAACACCTACCACATTCTACTCGCCGAAGACGAACCTGCACTGGGACAAATAGTGTCTGAAAGTCTAGAAATACGTAATTTTAAAGTGACACATGTGCTTAACGGTGCTATTGCTTACGAGAAATTTCGCGAAATTAAACCAGATATTTTAGTATTAGATGTAATGATGCCACTGCTAGATGGTTTCTCTCTAGCAAAAAAAATACGGGAAGAAAATGATACCATTCCCATTATATTTCTCACCGCAAAATCACAGACCGAAGATGTCCTTGAAGGTTTTCATATAGGCGGTAACGATTACCTTAAAAAACCGTTTTCTATGGAAGAGCTTATCGTGCGTATAAACAACCTATTGCAACGACAAAGCGTTCAAAGTAGCGAAGCTATACATACATTAGGTGATTATACCTTTAATTTTCCCCAGCAAAAACTTTCTTATAAAGATGAACCAGAAATAACACTCACGCATCGAGAGGCGCACTTGCTATATAATCTTATCCTTAAAAAGAACACAGTATTAGACAGGAGTTTTATTCTCAAAAAATTATGGGGTAACGACGACTTTTTTACAGGACGCAGCATGGATGTATTTATCACTAAACTGCGTAAAAAACTAACACAGGACTCGCGCATAGAGATTGTAAACGTGCGTGGTTATGGATATAAATTGATTGCGCCTTAATTTTAACGATTCCCTGTATTACATCTTTACGGTTTGTACTACCTTTCAACAATGAGGTTGTTTATTGTTTTCTTACTTTTATTTTTGCTAAACGCTAAGGCCCAGCAGCCTGTTAAAGACCTCACGCTCACTTTTGAAAAAACCATACCGCTAGCCGCAGACCATTTTTATGGTGTGGACGAAGCAGGTACCTTATTCTACAGTACCGATAATGTCTTTTATAAAAAAAGCAGCTCACAAACACTGCAGTTTTATGACATCCTGCTTGGAGAGCTCACCAGTGTGGATCTTATAAATCCTATGAATGCCATGCTTTTTTACAAAGAAAGTCAGACTGTCGTTTTTATAGATAACAGGCTCAACGAAACGCAGCGCATCAATCTTAACGAACTAGAACCGTATCGCTATATACAATATGCAGGAGTGGCTGGTGAGCAACAACTTTGGCTTTTCAATCTAGACGAGCAGCGGCTGGAACGCTATGATTATGGAAACAACAGGTTTTTACCTTATTTGAAAAGTATTGCCTTGCCCGTAAAGCGCATGGTGAGCACATACAACTTTTGCCACCTACAAACCGCTGCCGAATTAGTTACTTTTAATAGTTATGGTAGTGTCACTAATACCTTAGAAAAAGCTGACATACAACTCGTAGCAACCTCTTTCAAACAACTGGTCATCCTAACAACAGACACGTTATCTATATGGCAGCAAGGAAAAAATGCTGGGTTTTTACCAACGTACAGCACATCAAATATACCAGACGCTTTAATTAGTAGTCAAAACACACCCGAATCCCTTTATCTAAAAGCGGGAAAACTTTATATTTACAGCCGCAATCGCATAAGCGTTTACGATACTAACCTACTGAACAACTAAGAATGCACATAGCTGTAGCCGGAAACATAGGCGCTGGGAAAACCACGCTCACCACATTACTCGCAAAACACTACCGCTGGTCACCGCAGTTTGAGGATGTTTTAGAAAATCCTTACTTAGAAGATTTCTATCAGGACATGGAACGCTGGTCATTTAACCTGCAAGTTTATTTCTTGAATAGCCGTTTCCGTCAGGTGCTGGAAATACGTGAAAGCGGTAAAAAAATTATTCAGGACCGTACCATATACGAGGACGCAAATATTTTTGCACCGAACTTGCATGCTATGGGCTTACTTTCTCAGCGTGATTTTAGCAATTATAGCTCGTTGTTTAATCTTATGGAGAATCTGGTTTCAGCACCAGATTTACTTATTTACTTACGCAGCTCTATTCCTAACTTGGTAAAACAAATTCACAGCCGCGGTCGTGATTATGAGAATAGTATTTCTATAGATTACTTAAGCCGTTTGAACGAGCGTTATGAAGGCTGGATACATGGATATGATAAAGGAAATCTACTGATTGTAGATGTAGACGATATAGATTTTGTAAATAATCCTGAAGACTTAGGGAACATCATCAATAGAATAGACGCAGAATTGAGCGGGCTTTTTAATTAATCCATTATTACGGTATAAGAGAAATTAGAAATGGGAGATTAGAAAAAAGACACTATTCCTTCTCAAAATTCTTAGCCTAAAAACTCTGAACTCGTAGCCATAAAAACTTGCAAATCAAACAACGTCGCGACTATCTCTCGACATGGTTTGATAAGGGTAAATCGCTTGATAGAAATATAATCCACTAACAGTTGATGGATGACGGCTCAAAGCTCACACCTTA
>JANQTO010000178.1 GCA_030731685.1 Nonlabens sp. | reverse complement strand
TCCTAACATCCTAACAGACCACCATGAAATGGGAACAAACTCCAGTTTCTTTTTCCAGCCCGGTATACCATCGAGAACACACCCATTAACACCAGCGCTTAACCAGCAGCTTACGGCACAAATAGGAACCTATCACGCAGCTGCATTAGATAAAATAGGCTCGTTTTATTACACCGAAGAAAACTTTGATGACTTCTATTACGGTAAAGGCTCAACGTTTCCAGACATCAATGGTGGTGTAGGAATTTTATTTGAACAAGCAAGCTCACGCGGTCATGCACAAAATAGCGAGAACGGAGTTCTCACATTTCCGTTTACGATAAGAAACCAGTTTACCGCTGGACTGAGCACTTTACAAGCCGCACAAGTCATGCGTACCCAAATGCTGGATTATCAAAAGTCGTTTTATGAAAATGCCCGAAAAGAAAGTGCCAAGGAATCGGGTGCTATACTCTTTGGCGACCACAAAGACGCTGCAAGAACAAATGCCTTAGCCGAAGTATTGCTAAGACATAAAATAGAACTCTACAACCTAAAGGATGATGTAAAATCACAGGGTAAAACCTATAAAAAAGGACACGCCTACCTCATCCCAAAAAACCAAAAAAACTCCAGATTGATACAAGCCATGTTTGAAAAGCGCACCACGTTTACAGACAGTTTGTTCTATGACATAAGTGCATGGAGTTTCCCACTTGCATTTGATATGGATTATGACGAGAATGCCTCGTTAGCAAATCGCGGGTCAGAGCAGCGTATGGTAGATGGTAAAATCTTACCTGTAAATACGAATCCGAATGAGGTTAGCCCTTTTAGCCTTATTGAATCCTCTAACTATGCGTACTTGTTACCGTGGAACGAATTTTACGCACCTAAGGCCATAAATACAATTCTTAACTATGGTATACGTGCTAAGGTGGCAATGCAGCCTTTTTCTATGAACGGTAAAGATTATGATTACGGCACCATCATGATACCATTGCAAAATCAAGGACTTAATAAGGAAGAGATTCGAGAGATG
>JANQTO010000177.1 GCA_030731685.1 Nonlabens sp. | reverse complement strand
ATGTTATCCTTGCGGTAAAACTTTGCAATCTCAGCATCTGAAACCGTTCCTCCTAATTCTCCTCTAAAATATTCAATTGTTCTGTAGGTCCTATCTTGAACCTCAGAATCACTCACATTGATACTATCTTGAGTTGCATGGTGCGCATACATCTTTTGACGTAAGATACTTTCCATGAGCTCACATTTAGTAAGCTCGCCGTTTTGAACGGTCCTTTTGTAGCTCGTATATTCCCTAACGATATCACTGTTAAGAATCACGTAGTCACCTATCACACCTGTAACGCCATCGACCATAAAGCGTTTTGCGCCAGGCTTAACAGTGTCACGAGATTTAGCCATGCTAGAAACTAAAGCATTTGCGGTGGTAGCATCTTGTTGAACCGGTGTTTGTGCTAAGGTCGCTTTCGCGAAAGCGAAAACAATAACAGCACAAGCTATCTTACCTATTGATTTTAAGTTTATCACTTGATTTTGCATCATCGAGTATTTCGTTTTGAATCTTTTTTAAATATCTGAGTTTATTCTTGTTTAACAAGACCTCTCTCACTGTGGGTTTTATGAATTCCAGCGGCGCAACTTCACCTCTCTTAAGGACGTCATTTACGCGTACCAAATATACACTAACGCTGTCTTCTAGCTTGCTATATCGGCCAGCTATTATATAGGAGTTTTCATTATCTGGAGTGATACGGCTCACGCGTTCTAGAAGTGCTCCTTTACGGTTCCAAACGCTATCATTGAGAAATGCGCCTTTAAAAGCCACACTCATACTGTCGAGTTCACGTTTTGACGCTTTTGAGTTACTGTTGAACAAGCGCTCTACTTGAGAAACGTTGTTGAGTGTGGTCGTAAGATGCACGTATTTGAATTTTATCAAATCCTCGCTCAACCTGAATTGTTGTTTATTATCGCCATAGTACTTTATAATGGCGTTATTGCTTAATGCAGTATCCAGTTTTTGTAAGGTAAGGTCTTGTAAATATGTTTGCGAGTAGAGCTCAATACGGTATTTTTCTACTAGCTCGTCCAGTTTTTCTTGGTCGTCTTTAGCAATATTATCTTTAGAGCGTTCAAAAATTAAGCGGTCTAGCGCCCACTGATCTATGAATGCATCTACAATTTTAGCAGAATCTTCGGGCGTGTAATTATCGGGTAATAATGCGGCAATTTCATCTTTGGAAAGGGAATAACCTTCGAGAGTTACAAAGCCATCGGTGTTTCCCGTATTCTTAAAGTAAGAACACGATTGTAGTAAAAATATAACCGCAATGCCTGTAATAATTTTATTCACGTGTGCTTAATTTTGCCTTTACTTCTTTTAATACTTTTGTATTAATTTTAATAGAACGCCCATCTCGCAAGCTACTCAACCAGTCCTTTTCTAATTGTTGCTGGTAGTCGTTTATAACGCTACCGCGTGCCTCATCGAGCGTTTTTGCCTTAGGCTCTATAATTTCCTTTACTTGTATGACCTTGAAAAAGTTTGTTGACTCGTCACTGTACACGTCAGAAACGCCTAGCTGCACCTTAAAATTGTCGGGCAACCTGTTATAATTTTCTTCTACCGTTCCAGATGATACCATGACCTTGGTACGACCGTCTGTATTCAATGCATCCTTAATTTCTTGCAGTGGCATGTTCTTTTCAAGCATTTGCTTTACTTGCTTTGCAGCGTCTTCGGTGGTGTTTTGTGTAAGCACAAGGTCTAGTCGACGTTTCCAGATATACTTTTCTTTGTTTGCTTCAAAATATTGTTGCTGGCCTAGGGAATCTTCTTTGGCTCTATTCCATATTTTATTCTCTAGCAAATTAAACAGCAAAATACCTTCTTTGTACTCATTGTAGACAAAGGCAAAATCCTTATTGTCACGCTCTAGATTTTGGTCGTAAAAATCAATAAGGCTTGATTCTACGTAGCCGTCAAATGCTGCCTGGATTTTAGCTTCTTTAGTTTTGTAAGGAGTATAATCCTTTTTTTGCTGTGTTTCTAAATAGGTGTAAAAGTCGCCAGCAGTCCATGACTTGCCCGTCATGTTCATAACAGGTGTGTTGTAATTCTTATAATTTTTAGTATTTGTCCACGTACCACTCAAAACGCTATCAGTGACGTTTGATTTGATGGCTTTTAGTTCTGCATCATTGATGGTAACCTTGTATTGTTTCTTAAGCTTGTCAGTAAAAGCTGAAGTAATACGGCGTGCACGAGGTGATTTTTTTATTTTTTCGGCAAGTGGTTTTTTGAGTTCTTCAAAAGGTTGTACCGGATGTTTTTCCATAAGCTTGACAATGTGCCAGCCATATTCGCTCTCAAAGGGTTGCGAAATCTCGTCTGATGCTTTTAATCCAAAAGCAACATCTTCAAATTTTGTAGAGTTAATACCACCCGTACCAAACTTGTTGAGTTTACCACCTTGATTTGCACTGTTTAAATCGTCAGAGAACTCTCTTGCAAGCTCTTCAAACTTGCCGGTTTCCTGCAACTGCTTGTAGATATCCTGAATACGTTTTGCAGCGGTTTTCTCTTCAGACTCCTTAGGGTCAAATGTCATGATATGCGCTACGGTCACTTCGCCTCGAGCAGGACGCTTCTCTTCTATCTTTACGATGTGGTACCCAAAATCTGTACGAAAAGGTTTAGAGTAATTTCCTGGCGTGGTATTATAAGCTGCAGTTTCAAACTCATAAACCATTCTAAATGGTCCAAACCAGCCTAAATCGCCACCGTTACTGGCACCAGGGTCTTCGCTTTTTGCTCTGGCGACAGTAGCAAAATCTGCTCCTTTGTCTAGTTCCTTTTTAATGTCCTGTATACGGTTCCACGCTTTTAGCGTGTCCTGTGGCAGCGCACTTGGCTCTACCATAATAAGAATGTGTCTACCTTTAAGTTCTACTTTACTACGGTCATAAGCTTCTTGAACAAGCGCGTCAGTTACTTGATTGTCTGTAAGGTATCCTTGCGCTAGTGTAGTTCTATGATTAAGTAATTCCTTTTTATAGGCGTCTTCTTCCTCGAGTTTGAGCTCGTATGCCTGCATGAGTTTCAAACGGTAGTCTATATAAAGTTCTATATAGTTGTCTATGTCTTTTTGGGACTCGTCCTTAACGATGTCTAAATTTTTAGAATACACACGCATGAAGGTTCCCGCGTCGTAATTTTTACCGTCGATGGTAAGCAATGTTTTATCTTCTAACTTTTGTGCAGTTACTATGCTCACTGCAAAAATAAAGGCTACTAAAAAACTGATTCTGTACATATAAATGGTAAATCTAATAACGCAAAAATAACACTATTAAAAGTGCATACAAAACGGCATCTTTGCCGCCTTATTATAAATACCCGTAAAGCAATTCACATTGCTACGACTTAACCCAAGTATGCTAAAATCAAGCCACAGTATCGTTATCAATTTGCCCATAAATCAGGTCATGGATATTTTCAATAACCAGGATTATTTTAAACACTGGCAAAAAAACCTCGTATCATTTAAAAACACGTCTTCTAGCATAGGCCGTGTAGGTAGCACGCGCAGCATGACCCTCAAAATTGCGGGTGCGAGCATCAACATGACTGAACAAATAACACAAGTCGACTTACCACACACCTGGCAAGCAACCTATCGCACGAGCGGCGTTTTAAATGAGCAAACAAATAATTTTAAAGAAACGACCAGCGATAGTGGCAAACCAGTTACGCTTTGGGAAGCTAATAGCACTTATAAATTTACCGGAATGATGCGTTTAGTAAGTAAAGCAAAACCAGATTTGTTCACCGGACAGACCCAGCAGCTCATGGCCGACTTCAAAAATTTTGCCGAGTCGCTGTAATGTACTTATATTCAAGTACCTTGAATGCAGATAAAATTTAAGACGATGCTAGTTATGGAGTTCGCTTTCGCGAAAGCGTATTAACGACAATCCTACAGTTCATTTTATTACATGTTTCAAAACCTACAGATAGCCTAAATTTGCAACCAAACCCAACAAGAAACTACGTATGCGCAAACTGAAACTTATATGGGATTTTAAAGGGCCCCATGCAAAACAAACCGCTGCGCACCATCTCATTCACCTTGATGAATATGTGCTGGCAAATAAACTTGAAGTGCTCAAAACAGGAGTTGAGGCTATAAGCGATATGCATCATATAGCGTTTATGGCTCTGGACGAATCTATCATGTTACCTGTGCGAGACGCCTTAAAACCCCATCGCGGACAGTTATGGGAATCTAATTTGTAATTAAATTTAATCATAGGCGCTTTATTTACAACATCTCAGTACTTTAGGTGTCATAAAATACATTCATGAGCGATTTTTCAATCTCTGCATTTTCGGCAATTTTATCCAATTCCCAAATCATTACTGGTGACGGTTTAAAAAGTCGCTACCACCACATATGGCACATGGACGAACCGCTCCAGGCACTTTGCGTGCTATTACCTGCAAACACTCAAGAAGTCAGTGCGATTTTGAAAATATGTCATGAACATGAGTTACCCGTTGTGGTCCACGGTGGTCTTACCAATCTTGTAGGAAGTACCGAAACTAAGGGTAACGAGGTTGTTATTTCCACAGAGCGTCTTGATACTATTGAAGAAATCGACACCGCTAGCCGAACAATGACCGTTCAAGCTGGTGTGATTTTAGAACATATACATGATGCTGCAAGTGAAAAGAATTTGCTATTTCCACTCACTTTTGGTGCAAAAGGCAGTGCACAAATAGGCGGCGTGATATCCACAAACGCTGGAGGATTACGTGTCCTTAAGTATGGAATGACCAGGCAACTGGTTCTAGGTCTAGAAGCTGTATTAATGGACGGCACCATTATTTCTTCTATGAAAAAAATCATCAAGGATAATAGTGCTTACGACGTAAAACAACTCTTCATAGGTTCTGAAGGAACACTGGGCGTTATAACCAGAGCCGTACTAAAACTAGAGGAAGCACCTAGCAGTCGCAATGCGGCTTATGTAGGATTTGATTCCTATGAAAAGGTCGTGTCTTTTCTTAAATATATGGACGGTAAGCTTGCAGGAAAATTGAGCGGTTTTGAACTTTTATGGAAAAACAGCTATGTACAAATGACAAGCACGAGCGATGCCGTAAGACCACCGTTACCTTATGACTACAACTATTATGTGCTCATAGAGTGCATGGGCAGTAATGCAACGCAAGACCAGTTGGATTTTCAAAATTTACTAGAAATTGCACTGGAAGAAGAACTGATTCTAGATGCGGTAATGGCCCAATCGCAAAGTGATGTAGACTGGTTTTTTAGAATACGTGAAGACGTGAACAATCTGGTAGATTCTATGAAGCACGACCAGCATTTTGATATAAGCTTACCTATTCCATTAATAGGTGAATACATAGCAGCTCGCTACGAATCTCTGGCACAAATAGATGGTGTGGAGCAAATTTATGCTTTTGGCCACGTTGCTGACGGGAACATACATTTTATGATAGGTAAGAAAAACTTGAGTATAGAACTTAAAAAAGAAATAGACCACTGCATTTATGACGGTCTACAAGCCATAGGCGGTTCCGTAAGTGCAGAGCATGGTATAGGAACACATAAGAAGGCTTATCTATCGCTATGCCGCACACCAGAGGAAATATCGTTAATGAAAACGCTCAAAAAAACGTTAGACCCTAAAAACCTGTTGAATCCTGGGAAGATTTTTTAGTCTTTCTACCAGTTTCGAAAATGCTTTGCTCAGTTTCATATACATGCCTTAAAATACCATAAAGCGCCATAACAAACAATATTCTTTCCAAAAAGTAGAATAACATTGGTTCAATATTATAATAATATGTAACCAAAAGATTGTAGTTGCTAAAGGCAAAGCAAAAAACACCTATAGTAATGAAGGAATTATCAAACCGCGTACACACTACTTGGTAAAACCCATAAAGCAGACAAGTTATAAGCGCAATGAATCCCGAAATATAAATGGATAAGGTGAATAAAAAGTCCGGAAAAAGATCAGTTATGTTTCTAACGGTAAAACCAAATACAAAACAAGAAAATAGAAACAATAAGGTATAAGTTATATACTCGAATTTACTTATCTCCTTCCAATTTATTTTAGGAACTACGGAAATACTTAAAGTAACAAATGCGATACACAAACCGAGTCTATAAATATTTGCAGCATGGCTATTTTCATAGAACAGCATTCCGATATCTGAAATGATAATCGAAATGAAAACGATATAAACCCATAATCGCTTATAATGAAATGTAAAGTGAAAATATACCAGAGCAACAACCCCGATAAGTAATCTACAATATCTGGAATCGACCGGTCCCAAAAAAAGCAATCCCAATAAATTAATCACCATCAAAAACAATATCCCATGCAAGATTGGGCTGCTCCTTGATAAGTTTGAAATGTTATAAATAGGGATGGGCATATAGGGGTAGCCTAGGTTTATTTAAAATTTACTCACGAATTAAATTTCGGAAACGTCCTTACTTTCATGCAATATATCATATCATGAACAAAATAATTAGTAAAAGCATCAAAGAGGCCTGATATTTTACAGTTGCACGGATTTAAGAATAGAAATACAGGATTATCTCCGACAGTAAAATTCTTTTTCCTAAAGTTAGTAAATAATTAGTAAGTCATAATTGTAATCACCAAAAAATTATTTCATAAAAAAAACACCTACCTGTTATTAAAACGTGTAGGTGCCTCTGTAAAACAATATAGTTTTGAATATTTTGGCTAATTCATAAATCGTAACTTGTTTATCTCGACACAATCTCTCCGATTGCCGTGTTTTCTCTTCTTGGCACAAAGGTAAGGTAGACATGAAGCTCATGCTGTTATCGTATCGTTAAGCTATGTTAAGTAAAGTTAACGAGCAGCACTCTAAACGAAGTTTTCAAAAATCATATCAAATGGACACTATTTTTAAGATTTGGATAAACTCGGCACATAAAAAAAGACCATCCTTGCGGATGGTCTCTTAAAGATTATTACGGGAATTTTTATTCCTTAACTAGCTTCATGTTCTGTACTGCACCGGCTGCAGTTATCTTAGCGACATACATTCCATTTGCAAGACTATTACCATCTACAAAAAGAGATGTGCTGTTTCCTTTTAAATCGATTACCAGTTTACCAGTAAGGTCATATACCTGAACAGCATCAATACTCGTGTTTGCAGATGATATTGTCCAACTATCTTTAGCAGGGTTAGGATATGCGCTAAAAGCATTTAAAGCAACAGATTCTGTGCTAAGTGCCTGTTGTGAAAAGTAAATATTATCTACATATACAAAGTCAGATTGCAAATTACTTGAAGCATCTATTTTCCATTGGAAAAAGTTTGCTTTAGTAAAACCACCTGTACCACCGGTAGAACGAGGAGCACTATTTTGAAAATATGCAAGCGGAATCTCCACATGCTTCCATGCTCCTTGCACAATAGCTTCTTGTGACCCAGCAGCAGAACCACCAATCTGATACCAGTATTCAACTACAGAACCAGCGTTTCCAATTATAAAAAATCTTATCTCAGTAGAATTTGTGTCTGCCCAGTAATCAAACTGTAAAAAGTCGTAAGCAGTAATATCAAAAACATTATTTCTACCTTCTCCGTAGCCAGCAGCAGCAAGGTTAAGTCTCAATGTGCTATTTGCAGGAGAACCCAAATCAACTAATTGAGACTGACCAAAATTATAATCTCTAGTCCATGCATTTGTATATGGTGCAAAGTCACTAAATACCTTAAGTATTTGAGATGCTGGTGCTGTAGGGTCTGGAGCTGGTGTAGCCGGTACTGGAGTCTGAGGAATCGCTGCACCATTAGGACCTGTGATGTCGTCTATGTAATATGTACCTGTAGCGGTATTCCCTGAACCTGAGTCAGTAAAAATTACAATGGTTGGGTATTGGTTTCCTAAGTTAGGACCAAAATTCACACTAACTGTTTGCCATCCCATCATGGTAGTATTGAAAAAAAGTTCGGTAGCACCTGAAGCTCCACCTTCAAATTTAAGCAAGTGCGTACGAGTTGCAGCAACTGGTGACCACATTCTCATAGTTATGGTATTTGTAGCATCGTCAGAAAGGTCAACATACGTAGTTAGCGTCATTGCTGCCCCGTCAAAATCGACACCATTACCAGCTAATTGTAAAACGTTATTAGTCGCGTCAGTTGGGTCTACTACAACGGAAGCTACTGTCCCGTTGAAGCCAGCAAAGTTATTGTCCTCAGGGACTTCAAAGTCTAAAGGCAAGACTTGTCCAAATGCCAATGTCGTAATAAACAACATTGTAAAAAGCGTAATTTTTTTCATAGTAAAAAGTTTAAATTAATTTTCAATAATTATCAAAGTTAGATTGAATTGCAAGTGCTACCTAAAAAACCACCGCTACAAAAATCATACATACAACGTTTTCGTAAACTTTTGACATTAGGCATGCGCTTGTAATAGGCTGGTACTGGGTCATTACACTCAGTGGTTTGTAGATTACAAAGGTCACATGTAACATCAACAAAGTTGATGTTGTGGTAATGTTGTAGTAAATTTGAGTCCGCCGTTATGCCATTGAGAATTGTATAGCAGCCAAGCTCGACCTCTAAAATTTTATTGTTTAGAATTTAAGCTTTTCCATCTTATCCCAAAGTCCCCAGTAGGCACCCACTTCTCCCTCATCTCCTTTTTTCCAAGACTCATCAAACGAGGCAAAATAGAAAATAGCTACATCTTTGTCGTGAGACCATTGTTGTGTATCGATAAAATACTTCATTGCATTTATGTCTGAGGCTTCTGCGCCTTTAAGACTTTCCCCTTTACTAGGCCAGCCAGTTTCTGTAATGATTACATTTTTACCACCTAGAGACAAACCAGCATTTTTGGCCTGTATGAACATGGATTGCATGTGGCTGTTTGCATAATCTATAGAAGTACCTTCCCAATATGGGTAGCAGTTTGCTAAGATAACATCAGACAGCTCAACGAGTTCTGGATGTACGGAAAATTCATAATAAGCATCTACATATCCCATAGTTATGTGCGGTAAAGCCTCTTTAACACGTTTCATGTAGCCTAATAATTGTTCTAATGTTAAATCATTCCTATACAAAACCTCATTACCTACTGCGGCGATGTCCACAACGCCATCGTTTGCGAGTTTAATAAGCGCTTCTATTTCTAACTCATTCTTTTCTAAGTCATTACTTAACCACGCACCTACCATGGTTTTTAGTCCGTGTTTATGAGCCATTTTAGGCACAAATTCATTACCTTCTATACACGAGAACGAGCGTACCCATTTTGTGTAAGGCTTTATAATTTCTATGCGACGTTCAACTTGCTCTAACGTGATGTGGTCGCCAGGTTGCTGTCCATCTTCATACATGCTAAAACATAGACCGTGCATCCCTTTATGCAGCGTTTCACGCCATAATTGCGTTAAATCTTCTAGCGGCATGGAGGCACAATCGATGCCACTTTGTGCAATGCTACGTGCACCTGCTTCTTTGAAAACGTGTTCTCTACGTCCGGACATAATTAGTATTTTAAGTGTTCGTTTTTATCCCATAATCCCCAACGTGCGCCTACATCACCTTCCTGATGTACTTTCCACGACTCGTCAAAAGAAGAGAAGTAAAAAACCGCAACATCATTATGTTTTGCCCAGTTTGCAACATTTACAAAATAACGCATCGCGTTTTCTTTAGACGGCTCTGCATTTTGGTTATTGGTACCTAAATTAGGCCAGCCAGTTTCAGCTACAATGACTTGTTTACCTTGAGCCACTTCTTTAACGGTTTGTATCATGTTGTGTAAGTAGGTTGTTGCGTTATCTATATGACAACCTTCCCAAAAGGGATAGCAGTTTGCTAAAATTACATCGCAAGCTGCTACCAGCCTTGGGTTTTCTACAAATTTGTAGTATGCATCTACACAGCCTATTTGCACATCGGGTAATGCGGTGCGTACTTGTTCTATGTAGGTAAGTAAGTCGTCTAGGCTAAGTTCCTTGCGCAGCAGCACTTCATTACCTATTACAGCTATGTCTACCATGCCTTTCTCACCTTGCTTAATAAGGCTGGCTATTTCTAGCTCGTTTTGTGCTTTGTTACCACTTATCCAAGCACCTGCCATGGTTTTAATGCCTTGCGATTTTGCCGATAGTGATATGAGTTCATTACCCTTAGTTCCAGAAAATGAGCGTACCCACGAAGTATAAGGTGCAATAATGGACATTCTAGCATCTATTTGTTTACCTGTAAGCTGGTCATTTACATCTTGTCCCTCGCGGTATGGGCTAAAACACAAGCCATGTAACCCAGTGTTTAGCGTTTGTTTAAAAGCAGTCGCAAGATCCTCTTCTGTTATTTTTATATCTAGGTCTGTTGTGTAATGACTCGCCGTTGTAACGTCTATGAGCGATTCTAATTTATTAAGTGCATAGTACGAGGTGCTTACAGGTACTTTTTTATCTTTTTTACGTTGCGCAAGCTGTGCGCTTATGCCTTGTGCTTTTTCTTCGGTCAGGTCGTAATTACGCATAATCCACATGGCAGCTAGCGTACCTGCCATGGGTAAGCCTGAGTAGAATAATCTAATTCCTGTAATAGAAGCTTCAGTATTCACGGTATCTGGTACAAAACCCACTAATGACATGATTGCTCCTGTCGCTAACCCTGCAAATGCAAAACCAAACTTTACCATTAACCAATAAATAGCACCAAAAACACCTTCTCTGCGTTTACCAGTATTTAATTCGTCTATATCTATAACATCTGATGTCATAGACATCATTAAGGTAAATAAACTACCTATTCCAAAAGAGAAAAACGGCAACGCAAATAAGAACATATATGGTTTTCCAGGTATAAACAAGAACCAAAGCATTATGTATCCAACAATAGAAATGCCCTGTGACACTAAAAAAGCATTCTTTTTACCGATGGTGTTAGCCATTTTTGCTACAATAGGTATGACCAAAAATGTGGTTGATAAAGCACCTACACTACCCAACAACGTAGGCCATAGACCTGCAGCGCCTGCATCTCCATTAAACAAATAATAAACAACTATGAAAAATGAAAAACCAGCAACAACATTAAAAGCATTGAAGATTAAAAACGTGGAAAAACATAATTTTCTGAAAACTGGAATCTTGAAAGCTTCCTTAAAGTTTTCTACAATCTGTTTTAAACTTCCTCCTAAGGTTTTTAAAGTTAACGGCGTTAAACTTTCATCGTCTTTAGTAGACTTGCTTTTTATAAAAATAGCGGGTACCATCGCCAAAATCGCACAAGTAACACCTACCCAAATGCCCAATGAACGTGTTGTGTCAGTTGTTGTCCCAAACCAGCTGTCATCATACATTACAACCCAAAACCATGGTGCAATTACCCAAGCCCATTGCCCAATAGACTGTGCAACTGCCATAATATTTGTACGCTCATGAAAATCGTCGCTCATCTCATATCCCATAGCCACATAGGGCACTGAGAATATGGTAAGACCTAAATAAAATACGAGTGACCAGACTAAAAAATAAACAAAATTATAATCGACCCCATCATCTATATACATTTGCCATAACAATGAAAATCCTATTCCCATAATCACAGCTCCTAGTAGCACATATTGTCTACGCCTACCCCAAATGGACCTAGTGTTATCAGTAATAAATCCCATAATTGGGTCTGTAAAAGAATCGAAAAGACGCGGAAGAAAAAATAAAATTCCCCACATCAACGTCGACAAGCCATAGTCCTGAATTAAAACTACCATAAAAATACCCATGGCGGCAGGGAACATTTGGTTTGCCAGCATCCCTAAACCAAAAGCGACTTTCTGACCAAAATGAACTTTACTCGTAGCTGTTGACATAAGATTTAATTTAAGGTTGGTATAATCACGGTTTGTAGTGTTTGCGCAGTGAGGTTTATAGTTATTTCGCTTTCGCGAAAGCGAACTGTATAATCTTTATTATCCATACCTTCATTAAAAACAACAAGGGCAATGGTGCCATCTGGATTTTTTGCAGCGGTAACCATCAAATCTTTATCGCTGTTATCTACATGAATCACTTTTGCGCCGGGCCTAATATATTTGCTAAAATGCGCCATGGTGTAGTACAGTGGTGTGAAATAGACCTCATCACTATCTGGGTCTACAATTACGGGCGCCACACACCAGTTTTTAAACCAGTTAGGACCACCCTGACGGTCCAGCACCATGTTCCAATCTACCCAACCATCTACCCAATTGTTAAGGCAACCTATAATGTCGCGGGCATACCTATTTACGGGTGCATATTTAGGGTGTAGATACTTCTGTTCTTCAGGTGCCCAGTCCCAACCCCAGTCTGTAGCCTCTTTAGACCAGTACCAAGAATCGTTTTTCCACTCTGGAACTTGAGAATCTACACAACCTTCAGTTTCTATAAGATACTTATTTGGGGCCTTGTTGTGCGCATATTGAAGTTCTTCGGGGAAATAGTCATAAGTACTTTCATACCAGTGTATCGCAGTACCGTCATAGTATTTTGAGGAAGCCTCGTCTTTATACATCTCGTCCACCCATTCTTTGAGCCCAGCTCTATTCTGATCGTAGCCTAAAATAATTTTATCGCCATGACCGTCTGCCTCCAGTTTGGGTCCTAGGTGATTTTGAACAAAATTTGTCATTTCTTGTGGCGTGTAATGCATACTTTCCCAGTTATTGCCATTGCCATGTGGCTCGTTCTCTACGGTAAAACCCCAAATAGGAATTCCCTGCGATTCATAAGCATTTACATACTTTGAGAAGAAAAGTGCCCAAGTATCATAATATTCCGGCAAGAGTTTACCGCCTACCCATGCGTTGTTATCTTTCATCCACGGTGCGGCGGTCCATGGTGAGGCAAATAATTTGAAACCGTCACCAGAAACCGCCATGGCGTCCTTAATCATAGGGATTAAGTCGTCTTGGTCGTCCTCTATAGTAAAATGTTCTAGGTTTTTATCTCCTGCAACGGGAGAATAGGAATATTGCGAAAGCGAAAAATCGCAGCTATTCATGTGCGTGCGCGTTAAGGAATAGTTTGCACCTTCCTTAGAAAAATATGCCGCAAGAATGGTGTCTCTATTTTTTTTACTAAGCTTATTGAGTAAATATGCCGAAGACTCTGTAAACGCTCCTCCAAAACCAGTGATGGTCTGGTACGTGCTGTCTTCATCAACCGTAATAATAGTAGCGTCACTTGCCTGCTTGAAAGGCTTTACAACTTTGAGATTATTGCCACCGGCCGATGTCTCGTAAACAGTCACATCTAACACTTTAGGTTCGGTTTTACAGCTCATAACTATGATTGTTAAGGCAAATAAAAGTGCAGGTACATACGCATATTTCCATTTATTCATAGCCTTTAAAATTTGATTTTACCGCAGGTAGTTGAACTGAATTAAGCAACTGCTGCTTATCACCACCATAAGTTTTAGTTATAGGATTCCCGTCTCTAGTGAGTCCTTGAAAGGCTTTAGTATCTACTTGATTCCACAAGGCATACTTAGCCTTTCCATCAATGGTAAACAGTCCAAAATGATTTTCAGAGCCTAAGGGGTTGCCTGCATCTTTCCATTGCTCGTCAAAGGCCTCAAAGTAAAAACAAGCTATATTTTTAGATGTCGTCCATTCTCGCATCAATCTATAAAACTCTCCAGATTTGTACTCGTCAGTAGCTTTTGAACCTGCGGTCCCATATAAATCGTTGCAAGATGTTGCCCAACCGGTTTCACCAATATGAATAGGTTTATCTACCCCTATGGATTTCATATAGCGATAAACACTGCTATACTGGTCTATGGCATAATCGCGGGCACGAAGCATGGCTTTTTGTATTTGCTGCTCCTTTGGTAAGGTAGTGTCCTGCGCAGCTGTTCCCCAAAATACTGGGTTGTAGTGCGTGTCATGCATAGGATAGGTATGCATGGATATGTAATCAACGGCTTTGATAAGGGCATTTAAGTCTGCTGTGTGGTATTCTCGCTCGCCGCCACCCCAAGACGCAAAATTATCGGAACTGGTAATCCATAAATCCTTAGGTAAATCACCTTTTTGCTTTAACCCTTGTAGGTGGTTGACCCATTTAAGAATAACACTTGGCTGCACGTAGTAACTTGTTGCCCACTTTACCATCGCCTCGTTACCTACGGCTATGACTTTAATAATATCTGGATATTTTGCTGCTAGTGCTGCGGCTCTGTCTATTTCGGCAGCGTTTTGTTCACTTTCTACATTGTGGTCTGGTTCTAAGCCCGTCCACGCATTTTTGCAATCTATCCAAGCGCCCAGCATCACGTACATTTCAAAATCAGGCTGCTCTTTTTTAAGTGCATCTATAGCCTTAACAATATTTGTTGCTTGGGGCAGTTGCATGTTATAAGTGCGCACAATTTTAATTCCCATCGCAGCAAGAATTCTCATATCCTCTTTAAGTTGCTCTATAGTGGGTTGCTGGTCACGGGTAACACCTCGGTAACCACCATATGAAATTGCTAGATAATCGGGATTTGATAAAATAGCGCTGGCTGTCATTTGTTTGGATTCTGATTTTGGTTGTTCACTCTTCTGCACATCTTTACACGCTGCAAAGCTTAGCAGCAGTGATAACATAAACGATGTAAGTAGAACTCTCATACCTCTATTTAAAGTTGGGGTGATTATCACGTGTTCGCTTTCGCGAAAGCGAACTTAAAACCAACCAGTTACTTATTTATACGTACTTCTATTGTTTCTATCTCCTGCGTGCGCTCGACCAATTGTGAACTTGTCGTTTTATCTAAAGTCAAACTTTCGATAGTTTTCAGGGTACCATCTTTATAGTGAACACTAATTCCAGGCTCATGACCTAAACTGTAAATGATGGGTACCTGGCAATACGTAAAAGCGAGCGAGCCTGAACCTATAACAAGCTGCCTTTCTTCCTGATTAATATCAATGTATTTGAAATCTTGTGCTTGCGTCAAAAACTCTTGTTTACGCAATAATCGCGGTTTGAAAGTAATAGCTCCACCGCTGACCATGATTCCCAACTCTCCAAAACGACTTATAATATCTTCTTTAACCTGACCAGTCATTCCGGGCTGTTGCGCACCTTTAGTAGCTGGCGTGTGAGAATACGGGTCTGTAGGGACAGCCCCATATAACTCTGGCGATTTGTGAGCACCTATTCCTGCCTGAATCTCAAAATAATGGTCTAGCATCTTACCTATCAACTCTTCGGACTCTTCGTCCTTTATAGCTTTAAGGCAGCATTCTTGAACAGCAAGCAGTAACTTAGATACCATATGCCAGTAAATGGAACCTAACCCTTCATAACCGAAGAATGTTCCTGACCTACCGGTAAAGGCTTTGTGATTGAAAACGGCCTCAAAGGTTTTTTCTAATAGGCTTTGTTCTTCACGAATTAAATCGCCATAATTATCTTGCGTTAATTCTTTAAGCGCTTTTTTAAGGCTGTTCACATTATTAAAGCCTGCATTAAAATGGTAGACACCGTTTAGGTCTTCTACAATTACTTGCTGATTCTTTTCTTGAAGCAATTTTTGTAACAAGACAGACTTAGAGACCCATTCTTTAGGAATGATGTTTTTCTCTTCAAAACCAGGCAAGTCTTTATTAGGATATAAAATATAGCTGTATTGATCTTCTCTGAAAAGCGCACTTTGCTTTAGGCTATCCATAACTTCAAGCGCTTGTTGCGAACTCAAATATCCTGCGCTCAAAACAGCCACCTGACCTTCTAGCATTTCAGACAAGTAGGATATGTGCACACTGCTATTATCAACAACTGTCATTAAATTATAAGCGTGGTACATACCGTCTTCACGCTTGTTAGCATCAATACTATGATCTATGAATTTTAAAGTTAACTGGATGAATTCTAAAAGACTTTTCTTAGATAGTTCTTGCTTCTTACCTGAAAAGTTAGAATCGTAGATACCTTCCCTGTAATTACTTGCTGGCTGTGATAAGCCATCGAGTATCTCTTTACGCTTGTTGTCACTAATACCGCTGTTGAGAACGTCTTGGTTTGTATCCAACGTTTTATGAACTGCATTGAAAAACGTAGCAAGTTCTACAGATATGCTTGTGTGTTCAAAAGCTGCGTTCCCTATAAAATCATGACAATAGTTTAGAAAACGTCGCAAATAATATAGTGTGACCATGGAAACACCATTGCCTACCAGTGCATTATTTGCATCGTTCCATTCTGGTCTCTGGGTGTTAAGCCATATACCAGCTTCAGGTATAAAATTGGAAACTTTTGCAAGCACCGTCGCAAGCAATTTCTCTACAAGGTTAACTTGATAGATGTTACCAGATACTGCTCTTAGCAATGCGCCGTCAGCGCCTTGTTCTTCTCTACGTTTTTCGATAACCTCCTGTAGGCGGTAATCGAAGTCTATGGTATCTTTTGGATTTTTAAGTATAGATGCATAATCCTTTATCTTATAAGGAACATTTGCATAAACAAAAAGGTCTTCCTTAAGATACGAATCTAATTTGCCCGGATAGTAGTTTTGGATAAACTCAAGGAACTTCAACAAATAAATAATTTGATGATCGCCCCAGTAACCTATGTATGACCATGGATCGTCCTCTTCAATTACCTCCCAGTCAAAACCGCCTTTTGTAACGCGGTATGGATTATATCCATCAAAGGTGGTTGCATTTAGAAACTTATGAATCATTCCATCGATGAACTCTGGGTAAGAGAGTGCAAGCGCTTCCCAATTTTGGAATATGTCACGCCAGTTTCCCTCATAATCTAGGATTTTAGAACCATCAACTTCACTACGGGTATTGATGGAAAACTTGTTCCAAGGTCTACTCGGGTCTCCATGCCTTCTACTAAATTTCAAAGGCAAGTATTCTATTACTAATCGTTTAAAGTGTGTGTTATTGTGATTTAAGGCAATGTCAACTAAATCACCGTGCGTAAAAATAGATGCTAGCCCATTCAGGACTTGGGACATATCCCCAAAAACTGCGAGGTTCGCATTTTTGAGATATGAAACAAAATCTTGCTTTTCAATGACATAATTGTTGTCAAAGATTCCGCCACGCATAATATTGAACATGGTGTTTGCAAAATGCCTGTTATTGAGCAATGGGTCTGCGGTTAACTGCAAACCGTCAGAAGCTGCAATGAGTGCCACAAGTTTCTGAGAACCTAGTGTCACATTTGCATTTACTTTTTTAATAAGATTAGGCTCCGATTGTATTTGATTTGAAATGTTGTTTATGGAGACAATGTTTTGGTTCACATCGGCCATAAAGTACCATTCCTTTACCTCACCTGCGGTTAATTCTATAGAAGCCAACGTAAAATAAGCGCCTTTTGAGGCCTTCACGTCGGTTTCTTGTTGAACAGGCTGTCCTTTTCTAAAGTTTTGAAGTTGGTGGCTAGAAAGTAAGTAGGTAGGGTTTTCAAAACCTAGAGACCAAACTGTATTTGCTTTAAGTGCTTCACTAGGCTCTGCCTTATCAACAATTACCGCACTTAGTGCAAAAATGCCTATTCCCGTTTCCTTTTTAAGCTCAGACCTCTTGTAAGCATCTACTAAATTGCTAGATGCCTTTTGTAAATCTTCACCTACTGTCGCAGGAAGTATATTTTGTAAACCGTCTAAAACCGTTACTTGTAATGATGAAGCATTGTTGCTTATTAATGCAGCTCTTTTTACAAACCCAAATTGCTCGCTGGAGTTCCAATCATAACGATACGTAAGATTCAAGTCATGATTGATTTCTTCAAAAACCAATTTATTACCGTAAACATTTTTGTATAAATTTCGGGAGATGCTATAGATTCCAGTGTAGCGGTCAGAAAAAGGTTCCCATAACATTTCCCTATTCTCTACATGGACACGTATGATGGTTTTGCTACCTGTAGTATCTGCAGCCTCGGTAATCTTATCGTCAGTATAGTACGGAAAAAGCGCTGCGTCGCTATTTTTGCGTCCAGCAGAAAGTCCACCGTTACTAGAAATAAACATCCAGTGATTTGAATCACTCACGATGCTCATAAAGAAAGGTGGCATCGCGTCGTAATTACTTATTTTATAATACTTTTCGCCTTTAAAGTCAACGAGTTCACCTTGAACTTCCTTGTTTTTAAAAGCTGCTTTTTGGTTTCCTAAGAATATATTTTGGTAAGTCATTCTAAAAATTGATGAAGCTGTTTAGAGCTCTAGATGTTTTATGGTATGGTACTACGTTTTACCGTTAGATTAAATACTTTATATGATTTGCTGGGATTTGCTTTTCAGCCTAACCCAGTGAATCACAATCCCTATTATTTAAATCGTTAATTGTAGTAATAGACATTATCTACATAAAAATTTCTCAACGAAGAAAAATTGATGTTCTCATAAATAATTAATCCTATATTATTTCTGTTCACGAGTGTTAGCGGTGCTTCTATGGTAATCCACGTATCAGCAATAACCTGAGAACGTCGTACAAATATTTGTTGTCTAGTATCATCACCACCATTGTCTACTTGATTAGGACCCCAATCTTCTATGGTAATCAAAAAGTCAAAATTTGGTGGCACTGGACTAGGTACATAGAGATTCAGGTGAATCATGGTCATGCCACTTGCATCAGTCAGTGGATTAGCTGTTTGCGTACCTACATAATTAAAGTTTGTATAGTTCAGGATGTTGTCACCGTTTACAGAAAAATCTGCCGAGCCGGTTGTGGATCCGCCCCAAAATCCATTGTAATAATCTACAGGCACATTTGTGTATGCATCGCTAAAAATAGATATAACGTTACTTGCATTTCTAGTAGGTGTAGGTGCTAACTGGAAGTTACCTTGCGAGTTCACCGTTAATGAGCCCGCAGCATCCACACCTGCCAGTGTTGCTGTGATTACAGATGTTCCAGCTGCTAGGACACTTATATTACCTAGAGGAGTTACTGTCGCTACACTTGTATTAGATGCAGTGAAATCATAATAGCTAGGAGCTACCGTGACACGCTGGTCTCTACCTGACGGTAGGTTAAATGTTTCAACTAATCCAGAGACCGCTAAATTCACACCTATGAACGTACTTGTCACTAAGTCTGTCCCATTTGATATGGCTGGTCTGGGCTGTGCTATTGTTTCTAGTTTTTCAAACTTAACATCGTCAAGCCAAACAATATAACCGGAGCCGCCTGTGCCCTGCGTACCCATGGCATACCAAAATGCACCTCTTTCAGCGACTAGTTTACTAGGGTCTGGAATAGGAATGATAATTTTATTCCAGTTGGTTCCTACGTTTACAGCATTTGCGGTTACTTGATACTTATTTTCTAAAAAATCCTGTCCAAAACCAAATGCGTCTACACTAACTCCTTGCGAGGCTTTTGCCCAAAAAGTTAGTGCATTAAACTGTGATAGGTCTCTAGGAGAGCCATCTACTCGTAAAATAGCTCCCGCGTAATTACCTTCTGGGTCTGCTGCATTAGGCACATCTATACGTATGGATGCGCTACTTTGATAACCTTCTTCCCTATCTACTGTAAATGCGTCAAGTCTTGAACCTTCAAA
>JANQTO010000176.1 GCA_030731685.1 Nonlabens sp. | reverse complement strand
TCTACCTCAAAACTAGGAAAACCCTGCGAGAGATTTATCGCATTGTGCTGGTGCGCAAGCTTGCTCATGACCGTAAAGATAGAATCTGTTACGCCGGGAAGTTTAGATGTTAGCATGGTTCTAAAATACAAAACTCCTAGCCATGTACTTTTTCAAAAAACGCTTTTTTATACGTATCGCTCACGGGAATATATTCTTTAAGTATAACAGCGCGGTTGCGTTCCACAAATGCTATTTTGTCCATGGCGATGATATAGCTTTTGTGCACACGCATAAAATGTGTGCTGGGCAGCGTGCGCTCGTAGTATTTCAGGTTGCCTAGGGTATGCACTTTTCGAGAGTCGGTAACGATGGTTACATAGTCTGCCATTCCCTTGATGTAGTGAATGTCTGCGAGGTTTATTTTGAGGGTTTTGTACTCGCTCTTTACAAAAATGTAGTCTGTGGCTGTTTCTGATTGAGCGATTGTAGCAGTTGCATTGCGTGCGGTAGCTTTGGCGACCGTTTTTTGAAAGCGCTCCAGATTTATGGGCTTTAATAGATAATCCAGCACGTCCAGTTCATAACCATCCAGTGCATATTGGTCATAAGCCGTTGTAAAGACCAGAGGCGTTTTATTGCCCACAATTTTTGAGAATTGGAGCCCGCTTAATTCGGGCATTTGTATATCGCAAAAGATAAGGTCTGGCTTGAGAACTTCCAGTTGTTGCAAGGCTTCAATAGGATTTGTAAATGCTGCGAGTAGGTTTATTCCATCGGTTTTGGCAATGTGCGATTCCAGCAGTTGAAGTGCGAGTGGCTCGTCGTCTATGGTGATGCAGTTTATCATGCGATGTTCAAATTTATGATGACCGTGTGGCGCTTACCGTCGTTATGAACCTTAAAATTATGATTTTTTCCGTAGCTAAGTTCCAGGCGTTTTTTAAGATTCTCGATACCTATACCGCCGGTTTCGTCCTTTTGACGTGTGGCGATGGCGTTTGCAACGGTTATTTGTAAGGTGGCCGCGTCGTATTTCAAATCAAGGATTATGGGTTGTAATGCGTCAGTAGCAACGCCATGTTTAAATGCATTTTCTACGAGTGGCAAGAGCACAAAAGGCATGATGGGTAACGTATCTATATTAGGGGAAATGGTAGTTGTGATTTGTACGCTTTCGCGAAAGCGTAATCCCTGAAGTTCTACGTAATCATTTACAGACTGTACTTCTTTTTCAATGGTTACCTGCTGGTTTGCCTCGTACAAGCTGTAACGAAGCAGCTGGCTAAGTTTGTCCGTAGCCATGAGCGCCTTATCAGAACCCATGTTTATGAGTGCATAGATATTGTTGAGCATATTAAATAAAAAATGCGGATTCACCTGTGCGCGTAAAAAGGAGAGTTCGGATTTCTTGTTTTCTAATTGCAATGCCTGTTGTTGTTGTTCCTTATGTACCGAATAAGTCACAAAAAACCAACAAACACCAAATGCTGTGTACAAAATCGCATAATACAGGTTGTCAAAAATATAATACGAGACGGTAATGCCGCCATAGTAGTTTCCAAAACCTGTAATCGCTTTAAGGACTATTTCTTCAAGAACGTATCGCAAGCCTATAACGGACAATGCTCCTAATAGTACGAGCGTGGCGCTGAGCCCTTTTGCAAACTTTTTATAGCAATAAAACAATATTAGGTATGCAACGAGTGCATAGAGCAGGAATAAAATTGCAGACAGCGCGCTTAGCTCGGCAAATTTTAAGGTATTCTCAAGGAACTGGTCCATGCTTTCGCGTGAAAGCAGCAGGTCGCGCATGACTTCCATAATGAGGAAGAACACGAGAAAGGAAGCAATAAAGCTGGGCAGTCTTAATTTCATACTACAAGTATAATGATTAAGCGCGCATTAATAGTCCATGTATCTATGAACAGGCATATTGTGTCTATGAATCGGTTTTCTATCGGTTATTCGGTTTCGTAGATACAATCACGTGACTCATCGAGTTGATTGTCGCGAGGCTTTATTACCTGCCTAGTTTTACATCATCATTTAAAAACAACTATTATGAAAACTTTACAAACTACCCTTATTGCTGTTATGACATTTATAAGTTTTGGGTCCACCGCTCAAATAGATGAAGCTCAAATTCTCAAAGAATCAAAGGAAGCTTTTACATTCAACCGAGCGCAGGTACTACTACTGGGCACATGGCACATGGGAACCACTACCGATGCCCATAAATCTACTTACGACGCTAGTGAGCCTCGCCGTCAAAAAGAAATTGCTGAGCTTGCAGAACAACTGGCAACCTTTAAACCGACCAAAATTCTGGTTGAAATAAGTCCCGAAGAACAAGCCGAGCTAGATGCCGTTTATGCTGCCTATAAGAAGAACCCATCGAAACCATCAAGCTATTATGGAGAAGTAGGTTTGCTGGCTTTTCAAGTAGCGAGACTATCAGGCGCAACGCTGCATGCTACTGACCACGAAATGGGTTATGATTACCCAAGTATAGGAAAGTTAGCACGGGAAACGCAAAATGCTCATTACAACGGTTATTATGCTAAAGTAGGACCGTTCATGCAAAAGGTGGATGCACTAGAGAACAAGGCTACCACAAAACAATTGTACCGTTTTACAAATACGCAGAATTACCTAGATTTTCTATTCAACGTAAATGCCGACTTGCTTATTCACGTTAATACAAAGGATAACTTTGAAGGTGCAAACGTCGCTGCCGACTATTATAAGCGCAACTTACGCATATATGCAAACTTCAACAGGCTGGACATAACTCCTAACGACCGCGTGCTCGTTCTTTACGGAGCAAGCCATGTCGCTTTCTTCCATGACTTTATGAAACGTAGTCACCTTTATGAGGTTGTAGATGTGCAGGAGTATTTGAAGGATTGAAAGAATAGAATAATGCCATAGGGCGCAACTAAAAATCCCGTTGTAACAACAGTTACAACGGGATTTTAAATAGTTATTAAATCGGTGGTTATCCAGCAATCTCTGCCTTAAGGTACTCACTATTTAAACGAGCTATGTTTTCTAATTTAATGCCTTTAGGGCATTCTATCATACACGCACCTGTGTTTGTACAATTACCGAATCCTTCTAAGTCCATTTGACGTACCATGTTTTGTACGCGGTCTGCTGCCTCAACTTCACCTTGTGGTAAAAGTGCGAACTGTGATACTTTAGCACTTGTAAACAACATAGCACTGGCGTTTTTACATGCTGCAACGCAAGCACCACAACCTATACAGGTTGCACTGTGAAAAGCCTCGTCGGCCTTTGCTTTTTCTATAGGAATAGAGTTTGCGTCTTGTGTATTACCTGATGTGTTTACAGATACATAGGCGCCAGCTTGTTGTATGCGGTCAAATGCAGTTCTGTCAACTATTAAGTCTTTAATAACAGGAAATGCCTTTGCTCTCCATGGCTCTATAGTTATAGAATCACCGTCGTTGAACTTACGCATGTGTAATTGACATGTGGTTGTAAGACGTTGTGGGCCGTGTGGTTGCCCATTAATCATCATATTACAAGAACCACAAATTCCCTCACGACAATCGTGGTCAAATTCTACTGGCTCTTCACCTTTATTAATGAGGTCTTCATTAAGAATATCCATCATTTCTAAAAAGGACATGTCGCCTTCTATTCCATCAAGTGGATAGGTTACCATTTTTCCTTTAGATTCAGGACTTGCCTGTCTCCATATGTTTAAAGTAAGTTTCATACTTTGTGTATTTAGGTTGTCACGCTTTCGCGAAAGCGGGACATTTAAAATTCTTTTATTTATACGAACGAGTAACCAGTTTCACGTTTTCAAACACAAGGTCTTCTTTGTGAAGTTTAGCATCACGTGGGTTCTCATTATATTCCCAAGCGCTTACAAAAGCAAAGTTCTCGTCGTCGCGCAGTGCCTCACCTTCTGGAGTTTGGTACTCCTCACGGAAGTGACCACCACAGCTTTCGTTTCTTGTCAATGCATCTTTTGCAAAAAGCTCTCCTAGTTCTAGGAAGTCAGCCACGCGGCCTGCTTTTTCTAGTTCTTGGTTTTTTGTATTTGCCGCACCTGGCACGCGTACATTCTCCCAGAAATCTGCACGTAATGCGGCTATCTCGTCCATGGCAGCTTGTAAATCTGTTGCATTACGAGACATTCCACATTTGTTCCACATGATAAGTCCTAGCTTTTTGTGGTAGTAATCTACAGAGTGCGTTCCTGTACCGTTTAATAATTTCTCAATGCGCTCACGTGTTGCTTTTTCTGCAGCGTCAAACTCGGCAGTTTCTGTAGAAATTGCTCCGGTTCTAATCTCGTCTGCAAGATAATCACCTATGGTATATGGTAATACAAAATAACCATCTGCAAGACCTTGCATCAATGCGCTTGCTCCTAAGCGGTTTGCACCGTGATCAGAGAAGTTTGCTTCACCTGCTGCAAAACAACCAGGTATAGTTGTTTGCAAGTTATAATCTACCCAAAGACCACCCATAGTGTAGTGCACCGCTGGGAAAATCTTCATAGGAACTTCATATGGGTTCTCGTCAGCAATGTTGCGGTACATGTCAAACAGGGTACCGTATTTTTTCTCAATGACTTTTTTACCTAGGGCAATCATTTCGGCCTCGCTTGCGTCTTTTTGACCATGCGTTAGTGCCTCTACTTTACCGTAGCGCAAGAATGATGCTTCAAAATCTAGGTAAACCGCCTGTCCTGTTTTATTGACACCGTAGCCTGCGTCACAACGCTCTTTTGCAGCACGTGATGCAACATCACGAGGTACAAGGTTTCCAAATGCTGGATAACGACGTTCCAGGTAGTAATCTCTATCTTCTTCAGGAAGGTCTACACCGCGTTTTTTACCTGCGCGTATCGCTTCTGCATCTTCTAATTTTTTAGGAACCCATATGCGACCATCGTTACGTAACGATTCAGACATAAGGGTAAGCTTAGACTGGTGTTCACCACTTACCGGTATACAGGTAGGGTGTATTTGTGTATAACAAGGGTTTGCAAAGTAGGCACCACGGCGGTGTGCTCTCCATGCAGCCATAACGTTACTTCCCATTGCATTTGTAGAAAGGAAGAACA
>JANQTO010000175.1 GCA_030731685.1 Nonlabens sp. | reverse complement strand
AAAATGCGTCGCAAAGAGCAAAATTCCCGACTCGAGTGACCTACAGACTTCCTACTCAAAACGAAATGTTACTGGCGCAGAACAAGCTACACAAAGAAGCGCGCCTTTTTGTTTATCAAGAACAGCTACATAGCTTCGAGGGAAACAAAAATCTTTTCAAGGACATGCAGGATACTAACGCACTAACTGTCTATGAGATGTATGAAGTTGCTAGTGATGGAGTATATAACCCCATGATATCTAGAGCGCTACGATTTTATAATGCAGGCGACATGCAAACTGGATTTAGATGTATATGTGAAGTGACCCCATAACTACGCGACATATATTGTAAGCAACATCATAATAGCTTCAAATTAAATAGTGTTCTTTCTAATTATTTTGCGAGCATATCTTATTTTAGTAGTTTAAATACATTATTTCATTATTTGTGAAGTTTAGGTTAACCCTTTTTATCATTTGTTGTTTTTTATTTCTCAACAACATAACACTAGCGCAAACTGCTGATTTTTGCACGCAAATAGACCTTGTGCAAAAAGCAACCAAAGCTGCGCACTTTACTCCTAAGACCTACGACAACAATATGAGCAGCGGTATTTACAAGCTGTTCCTTGAATTTCTGGACGAAGACCAAGTAAATTTTACACAAGCACAAGTAGATAGCTTTTCTCACTTAGAAAAGAATATAGACAATGCACTGCGCAATAACGACTGTAATGTTTTGCATGCAGTAACCAGAGAATACAAAGCTTACGTTACTGCTAGAATAGCTTTCTTAAAAGACAATCTCACCGCAGAACAAGATTATACGGGAATTGACAAACTCGTTTCAAAGTCATATAATGACGGCAGCACAGACGATGATGAAAACGAAAATGAGTATTTTGACTCAGACGAGTCCCGATTAAAAACCTGGTCAAAATTCTTAAGGCTGGAAGTTTTATCGCGTATTGCTCGCACGCAACCTACATTATCGCAAGCACAAGAAACCTTCAAAACCGAAGAACTGCGCATACGCACCCTTTGCATCAACGAGGAACTGTGCGCCATGGAGTAATTTTGACACGACGGTGCCGTGGACAGAGCTATTGAAGAAATATTCCTGCACGTGTATCTTACATACCACGACCCACATTCAGCTTTTTTTAATACTTCAGAAAAAGAAAGTTATGAAACCAGTCTTGCTACAGACCAAGAAACCTATGGGATTTATGTTGCAAAAAATAGCAATGACGAGTACTTTATAGCACACCTTGTTCCCGGCAGTGCTGCTTATACAAATACCAAGCTGCAGGAAAACGATGTGATTTTAGAACTTATTACCAGCGATAGTTCTAAAGACCTTACTTGCACTAGCGCTGATGCAATCAATGGCTTTCTTGCAAGTTCCGACCATAAGACTATAGAAGTGGCTGTACGAAAGAAAAATGGCAACACTGTAAAAACGAAACTCGTAAAACGCAAGACAGCCGTTGAAGAAAATGCCGTACGCGGTTACCTACTGGGCGATGACAACAAGTCTGGTTATATGCGCATACCTAGTTTTTACACAGACCTTGATGAGTCTTATGGTCTGGGAATTGCAAACGACGTCGCAAAAGAGATTTATAGACTCAAACAAGAGAACATCGACGGTCTAGTAATCGACCTGCGCGGCAACGGCGGTGGCTCCTTGAAGGAAGCGATAGACCTCGTAGGTTTATTTATAGACCGCGGTCCATTGAGCCAGATTGTTGTGCGTGGTGAAGAAGTAGATGTTGCACAGGATTTTAATAATGGCGCAGCTTATAAAGGACCGCTTGTCGTTTTGGTTGATGCGCAAAGTGCATCTGCATCTGAGTTATTTGCGGCTACTATAAAAGTTTATGGTCGTGGTCTTATCGTGGGACAACCTACTTATGGAAAAGCCACTATGCAAAGTGTCTTCCCGCTAAGTGCTAAAAAGGAACAACTGGGATATATTAAAATGACTAAAGGCGCATTCTTTAATGTGGACGGCAGCACGCACCAGGGCGATGGTGTGCAACCGGACATTTTGTTGCCTATGATAGGCGCCAAAAGAGCCAGTCATGAAAAAAATGAGCCGTTCTACATTCCGCTGGACTCCATAAATAAAGGGTTGTTATTTAAAAAACAAAAAATAGACTCTGATAAAATTATCGCTTCAAGTAAAAAGCGTATCGCTGCAAATGCTTTTTTTACTCAAATTATACAACAGGACAGCGAGCTAGAATCGCTCCTGAATAATTATCCAGACGTACTGCCACTCAACCTGAAATCAGTATTCACTATGATTGAAAACCGCACAAAAGGTCTCGAAGCAGTCACTGAGGTCGCTCCAAGTGCTCTCATGACCGTAGATAATATCATATTAAGTAAAAAACTGATAGCAGTAGACGACCTATTGTCTAAAAGCAACGCAAGTATCCTAGAATTCATCTCAAAAGACCCACATATTGCCGAGTGTCATGCTATTTTAAAAGACCTAAAGTCCAGCATGTCATGGGAATAAAGAAAGTTTTTACCACACTGTTAGTTTGTATGGTGTTCGCTTTCGCGAAAGCGCAAAACGTAAAATCCTCGCAGGAATACTACCATTTTGTTAACTCCACACTAGAAGACATACAAGAAAAAGAATGGGAATACTACAGCGCGGCAGTGCACGATAATGAGAAGAAAGCCCTAAAATACCGCACGCGCCTTGTCAATGAAGTAGAGTCCGGTATCCAAGCAGTTTTTAAGGCTGGCTCCAACGGTTTTGGCCCGTTTCAAGATGCAGTCACCACCTATCTTGTAGACCTGCGCAGTTACCATGTAGAAGATTATGACCTTGCCATGACCTACGAGATACCGCATTATGTAAATAGTGGAGAAATTACCTCATACATAGAAAATGCAGTGATTGCCGACAGTGTTTTACAGAAAAACAAGAACAACTTGCGCGAGGCATTCAACCTTTTCAAAACCGAAAATAAAATAAGCGAGCAGTCTTTTTTAGACAATGAATTGGAGAGCAAGCTAGCAACAGCACAAGAAACATTCACACAATCGCACGCAGTGTATGCGGCTTTTAATGAGATACGCGCAGACCAGGTAAAATTTATAGAAGCCCTAAACCGCAAGGATATCAATGCTGCCATGCAATTACTAGACGCTTTGACCACATACGCATATGCCGAAAAATCAATTGCTATCACGGGCATGCTTCGTAGTAACCAACAGCAATTTAAAGATGAGCTCACAAACGGACTACGCATATTAGGCGATATGGCTTTAAATATTGCACCTAAAGCACTCTCCTCAGAAATGCTACTTGAAGATGCTTCCATGATTCCCGAAGATGTGGTTAACGAACCGACTTCTACAAAAGCATTGAACAAGACCACAAATGCAAACGTAAATTCTTACTTTAACGATTATAATTTGAAATTCAAGGAACAATCTAAACGCATTAACGACTCGCAATTGTTATATCTAAGCAATCTTGTTCCGAAAAAATAACGCTACCATTGGTTTCCCAGTTTCTAAAATCAGCACCTTACCTTTACCTCACAAAATCGCTTTCATGCATCCTATAATTTATTTACTTGCCGGACTTGCTCTACTTGTTTTGGGAGGTGAGTTTCTAGTGCGCTCCTCTGTAGGCCTATCAATCAAACTCAATCTCTCAAAAATGATTATAGGCCTTACGGTCGTTTCATTTGCTACAAGTGCACCGGAACTTATTGTGAGCGTACAAAGTGCCATGAATGGTTTTTCTGGGCTCGCGTTAGGTAACATCATAGGTTCTAATATCGCAAACATTGCGTTGGTTTTGGGCGCGACGGCGATGATAGGAAGCCTTGCCATTGACAAAGACTTTTTTAAGTTCAACTGGCCGTGGATGATGGGATTTAGTGTACTTCTTTATATAATGTTACAATCTGGCAACAACCTCGTCCAGTGGGAAGGCGGGCTATTGCTTGTCGCCATGGTTATCTTTTTAGTACTATTAATAAGACGTGCTCGTAAAAATCCAGAAGAATTAGAAATAGATGCACCAGAGATTGTTGCCAGCTGGTGGAATATTATTTTGTTTCTCTCACTTGGTGGTATTTCTCTATGGCTGGGCAGCGAGTGGCTCGTAAAAGGAGCTGTAGACATTGCAAACAGTCTGGGCATACCTGAAAGTATTATCGCTGTTTCCATGGTGGCTATCGGAACCTCAGTTCCCGAACTTGCAGCTTCCATTATTGCCGCTGTAAAAAAGGAAAAAGCTATTTCACTGGGCAACCTAATAGGTTCTAACATATTCAACATAGGCTTTGTACTGGGCATTACCTCCATAATACAACCTATAGAAATAGCTACAAAAAGTATGGGGTTGCTTACAAACGATATTTACTGGATGCTGGCGATAGCATTTTGTTTATTACCGCTAGCATTTATACCTAAACGTTACGTTATTACCCGATTTAAAGGTGTGTTGCTAGTTGTGACGTACTGTGCATTTCTCTTTCTAGCATTTTCAACCTTGTAAAAAACAGGGTTGTTTACAATATTTAACGATTTGTTTATATCACATCCCTAAAAAAATAGGGGTAAAAAGATTTATTACACTATTTTTGCGGCGTATTTTAACAAATAACACGCAAACATGTCTACATTAAGATTTAACGCATTAAAAGAAACTTTGAACCGCAAGCCGGTTGAAGTAATCGAACCTGCAAGACGTACCGATATTTTCGGTAACAACGTTTTTAATCAATATGCGATGCGCCAGCATCTAACAAAGCAAGCTTATAAAAGTGTGCTAGATGCCATGGAAAACGGCTCAAAAATAAGCCGCGAGATTGCAGACCAGATTGCCACCGGTATGAAAGACTGGTCCATCGCAAATGGTGCAACGCACTACACGCACTGGTTCCAACCACTGACAGGTGCCACTGCAGAGAAGCACGATGCATTCTTTGAACTAGATATGGACGGCAGCGTTATAGAAAAATTTGACGGTGGACAGCTTGTTCAACAAGAGCCAGATGCATCTTCTTTTCCAAATGGCGGGATTCGTAATACCTTTGAAGCACGTGGTTATACCGCTTGGGACCCAACCTCTCCGGCTTTTATC
>JANQTO010000174.1 GCA_030731685.1 Nonlabens sp. | reverse complement strand
AAGTTTTAACGTGATTTATCAAGAAGAAGAGGCGCTTAAGGCATTACTTGATTCGTTAACGCGTGCACATAAACAGCGTGAGGTCGTCATGACTTTGTTTATGATGCAGGCCGGAGGTTCTAAAGATATTACTAGCAAGGATCTACAAAATAGGGCAGGAACTTCCAGAGTGGTTTTAAAGCAGCTCATAGAAAAGGATATACTCATAGAGGAAGAAAAAACCATAGACCGCGTACTGGAGGAACGAGCAAAAGGAACGGAACTTTATGAACTGAACGTAGAACAGCAAGGAGCGCTGGAGCAAATAAAGCAATCCTTTGCCGTCAATAAGATTACCCTGCTTCATGGAGTTACATCCAGTGGTAAGACCGAAATCTATGTACGCCTCATTAAAGAGCAGTTAAATAGTGGTAAACAAGCATTGTATTTATTACCAGAAATTGCACTCACGACGCAACTTATAGCTCGACTACGCAACTTTTTTAAACATCAGGTTCTTGTGTATCATTCTAAATACTCCTTAAATGAGCGTCTAGAAGTATGGAACCATGTTCTCAATGCAAAGGAACCGTTTGTGATAATAGGTGCGCGTAGTGCTATGTGGTTACCCTTTAATCGATTAGGTCTTGTGATTGTTGATGAGGAGCATGAGACTAGTTTCAAACAGCAAGATCCAGCACCGCGATACCATGCTCGCGATGCTTCTATTTATTTAGCACATATGTTAAAGGCTAACGTGCTTTTGGGAAGTGCAACACCGTCGTTAGAGACATATTACAATGTGCAAGTCGGGAAATACGCACTCGTAGAGTTACATAAGCGCTATGGCGATGTACGCATGCCGGCTATAAATATGATTGATTTAAAGGATAAGCAACATCGCTTAAAAATGACGGGTCATTTTTCAGACACGCTTATTACCGCGATGGAAGAGGTCTTTAAAAAAGGAGAACAAGTTATTCTATTTCAAAATCGTAGAGGTTATGCACCTATTATGGAATGCGACACGTGTGGTTATGCGCCACAATGTCCTAATTGCGATGTAAGTCTTACCTATCATCAGTATAAAAAACAATTGCGATGTCATTATTGTGGTTACCATACGTATATACCGCAAGAATGTCAAGCTTGTAGTAGTACAGCACTAGACACAAAAGGGTTTGGTACGGAACAAATAGAGCAAGAGTTTCAACAACTGTTTCCCGATAAAAAAGTAGCGCGCATGGATTTAGATACTACGCGAGGTAAAGAAAGCTACGAGAAAATTATCGCTCAAGTAGATTCTGGCGCTGTAGATTGCTTAGTAGGTACGCAAATGCTAACTAAAGGACTAGATTTTAGAAACGTAAGTCTCGTAGGTGTTCTAAATGCAGATTCTATGCTCAATTTTCCAGATTTTAGGTCCCATGAACGTTGCTTTCAGTTACTTACACAAGTAGCAGGTCGCGCTGGTAGAACAAGCGAGCAGGGCAAGGTCTTGATTCAGAGCTACAACCCGTTGCACAAAATACTGCAACAAGTTAGTACATACGACTATAAAGCTATGGCCGCGGAGCAGTTAGAGGAGCGGTATCAATTTAAATATCCGCCTTATATGCGGTTGATAAGGCTCACATTCAAGCACAGAGAATATAATAGGACGCTTGAAGGTGCCCAGTGGTTTGTAGATGCTATAAATCAGTTAGAGCACGGTGTGGAGGTTTTAGGTCCTGAATTTCCTGCTATAGCGCGTGTACGTAATTTATTCAATGTACATGTTATTATTAAAATGGGTAAAAAGAATCATCCTGATACCATTAAAAATTACATACGTAAAGTACAGCGCAGTTTTGAAACCGTCCCGTTATTCAGGTCTATACGATGCAATATAGATGTTGACCATTATTAAGTAAAAATGCCACTTTAAAAAAGTGGCATTTTAACATATATAAGGTCAAGTTTATTTAGACAGCAAGCGCTTCCACAAGATCTGTTTTACGATTACGGCTTAGTGGTAAAGACTCTTTTCCTAACTCTACTGTTTTGGAATTGTAATTTTCAACCTTGGTTAGGTTTATAATGTAAGACTTGTGAATGCGTAAAAACTGGTCAGCAGGTAGTATCTTTTCAAATGATTTCATTGTAGAAAGCACAACGAGGTTATCCTCGTCGGTTATTAGTTTTACATAATCACCTAAAGCCTGTACATAATGAAGTTCCTTTAAGTATACCTTCCGCTTTTTAAGGTTGCTTTTAACAAAGATGAATTCACCACGATCTTCTACAAGCTCTGTTCTAAGTTTGTAATCGAGTAGGGCACGTTCCACAGCATAAAGGAAACGTTCTTTCTTAATTGGTTTTTGAAGGTAATCTATCGCTGCATAATCAAATGCTTTAAAAGCATACTTAGTTTGACCCGTAACAAAAATCACACCTGGCTTTTCAGTAATATCATCTAATAAATCAAAGCCTGTAAGTATAGGCATCTCAATATCTAAGAAGATAAGGTCTACTTGTGCATCTTTAATTGCAGCTTTAGTTTCTACAGCGTTGCTAAATTCACCAACCAATTTAAGGTTAGGATGATTCTCAATCATTTTAACAATAGCAAGCCTTTGGATGCTAGAGTCATCTACTACGTAACAGTTTAAAATAAAGTTGTGCATCGATTAAGTGTTAAATTATACGGCAATAATAAGTTGTTTTCTGATTAAATGCAAATAAAATAGTACTTTAATCGAATTAAACGTGTTTTTAACGATTGTACTTGTGAATTACTAGGAAGTTAAATTGTTTTGTATTAAGTCATATTGTTGTGTCATTAAAAGAAAAAGATTACTTTTGCACTCGTTAAAAAATAACATAATATGAATCAATACGAAACTGTTTTCATTTTGAATCCCGTTTTATCTGATGATCAGGTAAAGGAAGCAGTAAAGAAGTTTGAAAATTTCCTTACTGAGCGAGGTGCCAAAATGGTATCTAAAGAAGACTGGGGCCTTAAAAAAATGGCGTACCCTATCGAGAACAAAAAATCTGGTTTTTACCAGCTTTTTGAATTCACTGCACCAGGTGAGGTTATTAACGACTACGAAGTTGAATTCCGTCGTGATGAGCGTGTGATGCGTTACCTTACTGTAAAACTTGACAAGTACGCTATCGAGTGGGCAGAGAAAAGAAGAGTTAAAATGTCTAAACAAGCTAAAGCCTAACACATGTCTACATTACAACAACAAGCAAGAGGTGGTAAGAAAGATGGCGACGTACGTTACCTTTCCCCGCTTAAAATAGAAACTCAAGATAGAAAAAAATACTGTCGTTTCAAAAGAAGCGGTATTAAATATATCGATTATAAAGACCCAGATTTCCTTTTAGGATTTGTAAACGAACAAGGTAAATTGTTGCCACGCCGTCTTACTGGAACATCTTTGAAATATCAGCGTAAAGTAGCTGTGGCAATCAAACGTGCGCGTCACATTGCAATCATGCCTTACGTAGCAGATTTACTTAAATAAGAAAACGATACACTATGGAACTTATACTTAAAAAAGACGTTGAACACGTAGGATTTACGGACGACGTAGTAAATGTTAAGCCTGGATATGGTCGTAACTTTCTTATACCTCAAGGTTTTGCTATTATGGCAACTACTGGAGCAAAGAAACAACTTGCCGAAACACTGAAGCAACGTGCTCACAAAGAAGCATCTGTTGTTAAAGCTGCGCAGGAACAAGCAGACAAATTAAATGGTCTAGACCTTAAAATCGCTGCGAAAACAGGTGAAGGAGATAAAATCTTCGGATCTATAAATGCAGGCGATGTATCAGATGCTCTTGCGGCAAAAGGTATTGAAGTTGATAAAAAATTCATCACTATTGCTGGTGGTAGCCTTAAGCGTTTAGGACAATATGAAGCAAACGTACGTTTTCACAGAGATGTGAACGTAGCACTTAGCTTTGATATAGTAGCTTTAAAAGGATAATCAATTATTAAATTTTTACAGAGCCGTTTCATTTATTGAGGCGGCTTTTTTATGGAATATTATGAAATATAGAAGACTAACCCTAGAACAACTAAAAGAACTGCATCAGGAATTTATTACCTTCCTTGCTACGCAATCTATCACCGGTGAAGAATGGGAAGAAATTAAAAAAAACAAACCGCAGGTTGCCGAAGATGAAATAGATATTTTTTCAGATTTAGTATGGGAACGTGTTCTGGGTAGAGCACAGTTTTTAGAACATATCTCACCGCAAACCATGAACCTATTTCAACTGGAGGAAAAAGAGATGAACCTTATTTCTATTATGGTAGGTTTGCAGGAAATAGATATCACCACTCCTGATGGTTACCAATGGTTAAAAAACAATTTATTAAGTGAAGAGGTAAAGCTCTTTACAGCGACAAAAAAATACAGTAACGATCCTGGTATAGATAAGTTTAAACTTATAGAAAATGGTGCTGTTATTACAAACGGTAACTTATTTCAATACTTTGAAGATATCGTTGAACTAGGCAAAGACACGGAGCTTTAAAATAGCTTTTGCTGTCCATTCCATAAAGCTCCTTCAATTTTAAGGAGCTTTTCTTTTGCAACCAAACCACCTGCATAACCTGTAAGCGCTCCGTTATGACCTATAACACGATGACAAGGAACCAGTATGGAAAGTGCGTTAGAACCATTTGCGCTGGCTACAGCACGGATAGCTTTGGGGTTGTTAAGCTTTCGCGAAAGCGAACTATATGAAATTACTTCACCATAAGGTATCTTACACAATACCTCCCAAACGCTTTGTTGGAATGAAGACCCGCAAAAGAGCAACTCGATGGTAAATTCTTGTAAAGTTCCAACAAAATAAGAATCTAACTGATTTGATATTTGTTTATGAAGTTTGTGCACTTCGTTAATATAAGTTGCAGACGTAAATTCTTGAATGCGACTATCAATAGATGAGCGTTGGTTCCGATGTTTCCAGTCGCACAAACAACAGGAATTTTTGTAAACACCTATTAGTAAAATACCTGCTGGAGAATTGTATTCCTGAACAAAAATGTTACTCATAGCGCAACGCCTCAATAGGGTCGAGCCTGGATGCTTTAATGGCGGGAATTACACCTGAAAATAATGCAATTACGATTGAGACAATGGTTGCAATTATTA
>JANQTO010000173.1 GCA_030731685.1 Nonlabens sp. | reverse complement strand
TTCCACTTCCTGAATCTGTAAAAACCCCAGTTTTGACAATAGCAATCGCTGGATTTTGAATTAATGGTGTTCTAGTGATATCATCGGGGTTTCCGTTTCCATTGGTATCAACATTTACAGCACTACCAGGGTCGTCTGACAAGTCACTGATTATATCATTTAGTGAGTTACGTCCAGAGCCTGTAATTTGATTTAGAACAAATCCCGCATTTAGTTCGGCCTGTGTGATTATATGAGTTGCTGTTAATGTAACAGAACCTCCTACAGGCAACGTGGCTATAGAGGTTTGTGACAAAGTTGCATTCGGGTCTGTCAGCGCAATATTTGTAATAGTAGTATTGCCTGTGTTTCTAACCGTAACATTATATGTAATCGTATTGCCAGCAGCATTGAATGTACCTGGCTGGTCATCCTTAATTATTTCAAAAGTTGAACCCACCTGCAGTGTAGCAGCTGCACTAGTTTGTTGCACGCACAAGTTGCTGGCGCTAGTTACCACTACACGAAATCTGTAATTGTTAAAACTGTTAGGAGCATTCGTTACGGTTAAGGTAGGTGAGGTTACCCCTGAATAGTTTGCGTTGTTGGCAATATTATTAAACGTAGTGCCGCCATTTGTACTAAGTTGCCATTGGTATCTTAAAGCAGTACCTGTTGCTGCAACGGTAAAGCTGGAAACACTACCGCCAGGCAAAATGGAAATATCATTTGGTGGCTGCGATGTTATAACTATAGGAGTACCTGCTTCTAAATAATCAGGAATTCCGTTTCCATCACCATCACGAGGTGTTGTATAGCCTGAACCATTATTACTTGTTACGCGACCTTGTGCATCAACCGTAGGAGGGACGACGCTTCCTACCTGCCCATCTCCGTCAGGATCTGAAAAACCAGCTTCAATAACGTCTGGACATCCATCATTATCTGAATCTCTATCTATTCTATTAGGAAACGCATCATTGTCTGAATTAAGTGTATTACCACCTTCTACGGTATCTAAAACACCATCATTATCGTCATCTACGTCTACAGAATCAGCAACGCCGTCACGATCAAAATCTGCACCGTCAACAAAATCTCGTTGATTTATGGAAGCCTCAAAAATCGTTACAGGTATTAAATTATCATTTGCTCCAACAACGTCAGAAACAGATGCCATTGCAAAACCAGTTTGCGTGTCAATTAACGGATCAATTTCTCTAACTGTATAACTTTCAGAAGGCAATGCAGCATTGCGATTCACCGTAAATTGGTAATCACCATTAGCATCGGTTGTAGTAGTTTGCACCACGACGTTTGCAGAGTTTAGCAACTGTATGGTAACTCCTGGAATAACAGAACCGTTATCTCTAGTGACTTGACCACATAGCAGTGGGTTTGTAACGAATACAGATACCGGGTTAAAAAACTGCGCACGCTCTAAAACCAGAGAATAAAAACGAGATTGATTCGTGCCGCTACCTACTTTACCCGCAGTAAAAACAAAACTATTTCTGTTCTCGTAGTAGTTACTAAAGGTATAACGAGGATCCTCGTCAATAGGCTCAATTGGAGCAGATAACCCGTCAGTATTTTGCCCACGTATGACATTCGCATTTCTTGTGACACTGATTTGAGTTTGTGCCGATCTCGTAAAAGCATCTGTAAGAGATAATTCAGAATATTCGTTCACTAACGGACCACCATCTATATCAAAAGGAGTCGCATAAAAACAAATCGAATTTAAAGGAGTTGTTGTGCCTGTTCTTACTAACGTTATTCTGAAAGAAACATTTGCGTCACCTGCGTTTGGAAAAAATATATTAGGTTGAAACGCTCTATCCAAACCAGTTCCAGTTAAATCTATATTAGTAATGGTTGCACCATTGCTTCTACTCAAAACTTCTACCAGTGCGTCTATCGCAGGTGTAGCACCAACTGCACCAGCTGCATTTGGAAACCTGTAAATGGTGCCTACAGCTCCTGGAGCGCCGTTATTGGTAATAAAGGATCCAGCGCTAAGTGAAATAATATCATAACATGCTTGTCTCAAACAAGTGCGCGCCTGCGCACTCGAAAGTTGACTGAAAGCAAAAAATGATAATGAAAGAATGGTTAACCTTAAAAATGCAGGCATTTTGAGCGTAGTTGTATTTATCATATCGATAAGGTGTATAACAATATAATGCCAACAGAGGCATTGAATTTAATAATGAGCCATGCAAGGGGAAGCATGTTAGTGTTATTAGGGGATTCAAAGATAATATGGTTTCTTTTGATACAAAAATGTATTAACATATGTTAAATAAATTATTCGGGTTATGGTCGTTTATTATAACCTTTGAACGATAATAGCATTAAATCAAGCCAAAAATATTTAGTGTCCTAAATAAAAACACCAAAAGAATGAAAGTTAATCACTAGTTAAATTTCGTTAACATTTAATTTTCAATGTATTACAGTTTTAAAGAATTTGATAATCTGAAACGTATTTTTTAAATACGCCCTCAATAAAATAGTTGTACAGAAATACGAAATTCTAACAGCTGATAAGTCCAGCATACCTTTCATAGACTAAAAACAACCCTTTATCAAGTAAAAAGGAAGGTAAACGAGTGTCGACATTGTGATTTGAAGTCAAATTATTGTCGTAAAACTCGCTGTAAATAACTGTATCGCCAATGCCGTATTAGGAGAATGTACTTATGTTCCCTTAATAATTAGAGTCCATAAGGCTTATGGAAATCAAAAACACTTCTCTATTTTCATCTGGCAAATTCTAAATAAGGCTGCTCGATTAAGCAAGCTTGGAAACTATTTTATGAAGTTAGATAAATTTGCATGTATCGAATGAGAAATTCTAGTTTACGCTTTCGCGAAAGCGAACTCAACAAAACGACTATTGTTATTTAAGACATTTAAAATAATCAAAAGGCTCCAGGCAATCATCGCACTGAAACATCGCTTTACAAGCTGTTGAACCAAACTGGCTTACTAGCTTTGTATTTTGAGACCCACAATGAGTACATTTTACAAGTTTCTTGTCGTTTAGCAGCACGTCCTTGTCTGCAGTCTCATCTAATGGAGCTGCTATACCATATTTTTCTAATGCTGCACGTCCACGCGTTGTAATCCAGTCTGTCGTCCATGGCGGACTCATAATGAGCTGCACAACCGTTGTATATCCATATGCGGCAAAGGCACGTTCTAAGTCGTCGCCTATCACATCCATCGCTGGACAGCCACTATAGGTTGGTGTTAGTTTTATGGTTATCTCCTTGCCTTTAACTTCAACATCACGTATCACCCCTAAATCCACAACGTTCAGTACTGGGATTTCCGGATCCATTACAGATTCTAAAATAGCTTGTATTTCTGATGAGATGTTGAAGTCTTGAATCATTTCCAAATCTTTTTTTACTACCACTTACTATCTGGATAGGTGCGTTGCATATACTGCATCTCTGCAAGTATGCGACCCATGTGCTCGCTGTGAATTCCCTGTTTACCACCTTTTTGAAAATATTCCACCTCGGGAATTTGCAGGGTTGCTGTTGATAGCAATTCTTCTACCTTTTCATAATAATATTCACGCAACTGCAGCATGTCTGGCGCAACGCCTGCTGCTATCATGGCGTTATCAGCTTCGGTGGTATGAAAGAGTTCGTCAGTGTAAATCCACAAATCGTTTACGGCTTGTTGCACTCTTTCTTTACTTTCTGCCGTGCCATCACCAAGTCTTTTAAACCAGTCGCCAGAGAAGCGCTCGTGGTAACTTGCTTCTTTAATACCTTTAAAAGCTAGTGCTCGTAGGGTTTCGTCTGCACTTTGTTGAAGCGAATTTAAAAAGAGCTTATTGTAAACATCAAAGAAAAATTGTCGGACGATAACGTAACCAAAATCGGTATTGGGCTGTTCAACCAGCAAGACATTTTTGTAATCACGCTCTTTTCTAAGAAAGGCAATATCATCTTCTGTAGATTTATCGCCCTTAATTTGTGCTATATATTGGTAAAAACTACGCACCTGCCCTAGCAAATCAAGCGATATGTTTGTAAGCGCGATATCCGGCTCAAGATTGGGTCCATGACCACAAAGCTCGCCGAGTCGCTGTCCTAGAATAAGGTAATTATCGGCAACTCCTAGTAGGTAATTTACTAAGTGCGTTTTATTTTCCTGTGATTGCAGGAAGGTTGGGTTTAGTTCTTTAATGGGATTCATATGAAAAATAAAATGAAAAATAAAATGAAAAATAAAGCTAGACTCTAATCAGTTCATTTAAGGTTCTTAATTATAGTTGATAGGATTTTGCAAAGTTGCAAAGCTTCGTCTATGAGAATTTCTTGATTACTTTTTAATAGTGCTGCCTTAGATTGAATTCTCAAATTATTGTGGCATTCTTTCATTTCCTTAAAAGGAATCCTCAATTTATTTGTTCTATCCTTGATACTAAAAACTCCTACAAACTCACCGTAATTTAGCTCTGCACTACCAGAAGACCTAATTAATTGTTCTGCATAATATTTTGAAGCATAATTCTTTAATGGAAAATTAAATTCAGTAATCACGTGAGCTGCAAACTCAATGAGTCTTTCTTCAACATCGTATGGTTTGTCACCCATTACTTTTAATTTTTATTTTTCATTTTATTTTTACCGTCTACATGTGCTTTAGCTCATCAGGCAACTCATAAAAGGTAGGATGCCTGTAAACCTTATCGCTTGCTGGTTCAAAAAGCTCACCACTGTCGTCTGGACTGCTGGCTGTTATATTATTGCTTTCTACAACCCAAATGCTTACACCTTCATTTCTGCGGGTATAAACGTCGCGGGCATTGTTAAGTGCCATCTCTGCATCCTCAGCATGTAGGCTACCGCAGTGCCTGTGCTCCAGTCCGTTTTTAGACCTTATAAATACTTCCCAAAGTGGTGTTTCTAGTTTCATAGTTCGTTATTTGGTTTGGCGCGCAGTTGGCGCGCATTGTATGCGCTGACCTGTGTTGGCGCGCATCGCATGCGCTGACCTCTGTCTTGGGCGCATGCTATGCGCCGTTACGCAGTCTTTGACTGCTTGCTTTTTTCTTTTTGCTTCTCGGCATAGGCTGTTGCCGCCACGCGTACCCATGCACCATTTTCCCATGCGTCGCGTCGTGCGTCAAGTC
>JANQTO010000172.1:4387-5156 GCA_030731685.1 Nonlabens sp. | reverse complement strand
GCAAACCTATGATATGCAAGACTACGAGCGCATATTTACCTACCATCTTGCTGCCCTACCTGGTTGGACAGGTTACATTAACCACAGACAGGAATCTGGAACTGACTGGCAGGCGCAATATCCCGTAAGTCTGGTAGATTACCTAGCCATACGACTTACCGTGGCAAAACATATAGATGCGACCATGGTACCTGAAAAGATATCTACAGCTACATCAGAACATCTTAAATTACAATACCTATGGCTACAGGCATGGGAAGAAAGCTGGCAGGACAGCATCCTTAAAAAATTGCAAACCACAGCTAGAAACATACAACCGACCACAACCGCTGTAGATGCTCAATTGGTTTTTTGTATAGACACACGTTCAGAACTGATAAGACGCCACGTAGAAGCTTCGGGAAATTATGAAACCTATGGTTACGCAGGATTCTTTGGAATAGCCATGGATTATAAAAACCTGGATGACGGTATTGTACGCAAATCATGTCCGCCTATTGTAGGTTCCGCATACACCATTACCGAAACTGCACAGGATAGTAAAGAACACGAATTGGAAAAGTTCAAGGAAAACAATACAGCAGTCGGCTTTCAAAAGTACTTCCTCACCCGTATGAAAAACATGTTACCGTCAGCATTTGGATTTGTAGAAGGTGCTGGTCTGTATTATGGAGTTTCCTTATTTACCAGAACACTGGCACCACGCCGCTCCTATAGAAGAAGAAACAACAAAAGCGCCAGCCATGAACATTTTTGCCAACCAGAAATG
>JANQTO010000172.1:0-4377 GCA_030731685.1 Nonlabens sp. | reverse complement strand
CACAAGTGCCATACCGCTTAAGGAAAAAGTAGGTATTGTAAAAGGAGCCTTTGACCTTATGGGCTGGAAAACCTTTGCACCCATCGTTGTTTTTGCAGGGCATGGAAGTCACTCTGCAAACAACCCATTTGGTTCCAGCCTCGATTGTGGTGCCTGCGCGGCAAGTCCCGGAAGACATAATGCAAGAATGCTTGCATCGCTCGCAAACCTCAGCGAGGTGCGCGATGTGCTGCGTAACGATCACAACATCAACATTCCAGACGGAACTGTTTTTGTAGGCGCAGAACATAATACGACCACAGACCAAATCACCCTTTTTGACACCCAAGTTCCAGCAACGCACACCACAATGCTGCAAACACTTAAATCAAACCTCTCTAAGGCACAGGTATCTGCAACACAAGACAGGCTTGCCGTTGTGGACGATAGCGTGTCACTGGCACAATACAAAGCTGGAAACTGGGGCGAGACCAGACCAGAATGGGGACTTGCAAAAAATGCAGGTTTTATCGTAGGACCACGTACACTTACCCAAAACGAAAACCTGAACAGCCGCTGCTTCCTACATTCCTATGACTGGGAACAGGACATTACCGGGCAGGCGCTTGAAGGTATCATGCAAGGACCTATGGTCGTAACGCAGTGGATCAATAATCACTATTACTTTTCTACGGTGGATAATAATAAATTTGGCGGCGGTAGCAAGATTACACACAACATCACCGGCCGTTACGGTGTTGTACAGGGAAATGGTGGTGACCTAAAAATGGGTCTGCCGTTGCAATCACTGCAAGATACAGACACGAGTATTTACCATGAGCCGCTGCGATTGTCTGTCGTTATACAGGCGCCGCTAGCAAGGGTCATCGATATACTGGAACGCAATGCGCACCTACAAACCTTACTAGATAACGAGTGGATTTACCTAGTGGTGATGGACCCACGAGATGATTTTAAAATGAGAACCTATGAAAAAGGGCTTTCGTGGCGCGTTAATAATTTCACACATCCAGCATCTTCAAAGGTTTCAGCAAGTACTATGGCTCGTGTTCCTAGCTTTGCCTAAACTGCTTGATTAGATAACGTAGGTGATTTAGTAACCTCGCATGTAGATGAACCTATGTGTTGTAAGTGTTCCGCTTTCGCGAAAGCGGACTCTCTAAAAACCAAGTGTTAATTCATAAAAAAAGCTGCCTTATTACAGGCAGCTTTTTGTATTTAGAGTTAGAAGAATTATAGCGCAATCACTATAAACTCTGATCTACGGTTCAGTTGATGTTGTTCCTCGCTACATGAAACACCGTCGCTACAGTTGTTAATCAATTGCGATTCACCAAATCCTTTGGCAGTAAGTCTTGCAGGACTTATACCTTTACTGATAAGCCATGCTCTCGTGCTTGACGCGCGACGCCCGGAAAGGCTTTCATTATAAGAAAAACTAGCGCGACTGTCAGTATGAGAACGTATGTCTATGACCATGGTCGGGTTGTTTTCTAAAACAACAAGCACTTTTGCAAGCTCTGCAGCTGCATCTGGACGTATGTTTGATTTATCTAGGTCAAAGTAAATAGGTTTCAAGCGTAAACTTTTACCTAAATCATCTCCGATACCTGCATAAGCAATTTTAGGAGTCATTTTAATAACAACATCTGTTGTACCCGATTCACTTGGAATGTTAACGAGTTCTTCTTCAGTCTCATAACCTTCTTTTATTGCACGTACAAAAAGTTGCGTATCACAACCTACTGTCGATGCAAAATTGCCATTATCGCTGGTTTGTAGATTATTAAGTACTGTGCCTTTATCATCTTTAATAGAAAGCATCACTTTGCCAATTTCCTCTTCGGTAATAGCGTTTATCACCGTACCAGTAAGTGTCTGGTCACATTTTACTTTTAATGTTTCTAGCTGTACGAAGCTATAGATATCGTCGTCACCTTTACCACCGGAACGGTTTGAAGAAAAGTATCCTGACTGACTCTCGTCATCAATGATGAATGCAAAATCATCGTTTTTGCTGTTTGCAGGCTCACCTACATTAACAGGCGTGGACAAGGTACCATCTTCACTAATCGTAGAAACAAAAATATCCAAACCACCTAAACCTGCGTGACCGTTACTAGCAAAATATAGGTTTCCGTTCTTACTCACAAACGGATAACTTTCTCTACCTACAGTATTCACACTCAAATTTTCTGGCGTTCCGAAAACACCGTTCTCACTTATGGCTACTCGCCATATGTCTGTCTCTTTAATCGTCTCTTCGTCAAGCATGGCAGAACCTGGCATATTGCTGGAAAAATATAGAAACTTACCATCTGGACTCAATGCTGGATGCGATGTACTATAGCTGTCAGAACTGAAAGAAACAGGTTGCGGGTCAGACCATCGTTTACCGTCCTTAACACTCTTATAGATTTTAAGTTTATTAATGTCCTTATCATCTTCTTTAATCTTACCATCGGTAAAATTATTACGTGTAAAATACACCGTTTTCAAATCCTTAGAAAATGCGGGAGTTGCCTCATGCAAAATACTATTTATACGCGAATCAAATTTAGTCTGATTACTCAAGCGACCGTAAGAATCTCTATCGGCCATATACAAATCTAGAAATGGCTCATCGTTCCAAACGTGTCTGCGTTTAAAAAAGACTCCTGTGTCAACAGCGCTTGCAAAAACAACAGACGTGGGTCCATAAAATGCGGCACCGAAATCTTGACTCGCGGTGTTTACCGAAACATTTTCAATTTGAAATCTTCCCTTTTGAAAATCGATAATACTCAAATAATTAGGGTCAACACTAGCTAAATAGTTTGCCTTATCATTTGCAAGTTCGTAGAATTTTGCGAGGGTCTTATCTGCTTCTTTATAGTATCCCACACTTTTAAGAGTTTGGGCGTATCTAAAATAATATGCTCTAGGAATTTCCTTGGTATCCATATTGAAAAGCTCTGTATACCATTTGTGCGCATTCGGATAGTCATTATTATAATAATAACTGTCACCTAGTTTAGAAAATATTTCTACACTACGTTCACCACGTTCTGCAAGTCTCATGAATATATCACGAGACTCAATGAACGCGTATTTATCAAATTCCCTTTCGGCACGTTTTTCGGCAGCTTTTTGACCCCAAGAAACCGCGGTAACGAGGAGAAATACAGTTAAAACGATTTTATGTATGTTGTTTTTCATGAATAATAAGCTTAAAAGAAACGTGGTGTTTCCATTCTATCATAATTTCTCTGAAGTTCGAACCTAAGGAATGCCTCATAACTACCACTGTTAAAAATGGTGTTACCTAGGTCTGTAGTTTCTCTATCATAAGCGATTCCTACCATGACCTGATCATTTATTTGATAGCCTAAAAGCCCACTTAACGCCGCACTCCATCTATAGGAAGCTCCTACTGTCAGTTTCTCGTCATAGAGCATGCTTAGGTTAAAGTCTGCTTGTAGCGGTGCACCAGCAACTACTTTAACCATAGTCGCAGGCTTCAGTTTGATGTTATAATCTACGTCAAACACATAACCTGAAGTTAAGTAATAGTGAACACGCTCAGCAGCAATAAACGATGCTCCGGTCTGATTGTTTGAAGCTTGAAAATGCTCATTTTTAAGCAAGTTAGGTGCGCTTGCTCCTATATAGAAAGCAGCTGTATGAAAATAAACACCTACACCTATGTTAGGACTAAACTTATTTTCAATGTTCTGCTGGAATCTAGGGTCATTAGGGTCTGGCACTTCCAGACTCTGCAAATCTACATTGAGAACGTGCCCACCAGCCTTAAGACCAAAACTAAGTCTGGACTCTGCTCCTACATCTAGCATATAACTAAAATCAATATTACCGTAGGTCTCACTAGCTGGTCCAATCTTATCATTTACGACAGAAAAACCTAGTCCCACATTGCTCAATCCTATAGGACTATGCACACTCACACTTTGTGTGACCGGAGCGCCGTCGAGACCAGCCCACTGGCTTCTATGCAGCGCTATTGCGCTAAGCATACCGCGGTTCCCAGCATAAGCTGGGTTGATAGCCACGGTATTGTACATAAATTGTGTGTACTGGGCATCTTGCTGCGCATATCCTGAAAAGCATCCCACCATTAGGGTTAATGTTATTGCTAACGTAATCGCTTTATTTGTATAGTTCATAGTGCTCATATCCTTAACGTTGTATATAAATGTAACCGGCTTGCGACTGTGTCTCACCATTGAGGTCTACGTATCTAAATGTGTAGAAGTAGGTTCCTACCGGAAGCTCATCTGACTGGTTCACGTTTACTCTACCTTCAGAGATACCTCTAAAGACGCGGCCATTTTGACCGTATCCTTTAGTCTCAAATACAAGGACACCCCATCTATTGAA
>JANQTO010000171.1 GCA_030731685.1 Nonlabens sp. | reverse complement strand
AACACTAAGTACGTAAGTAAACAACAAATAAAAACTATAATATGAAAAAGCAAATTTTAGGAGTAATGTTCGTAGCAACGGGATTATTCTTCGGCCAAAGTGCCATCGCACAAAAAGGAGAAGTAATGGTAGGTGGAGCAGCAATGTATCCTACTAAAAACATCGTTGAGAACGCTGTTAATTCTAAAGACCACACAACACTAGTAGCCGCTGTAAAAGCTGCAGACTTAGTAGGAGCTTTATCTAGTGAAGGACCATTCACCGTATTTGCACCAACAAACGCGGCCTTTGACGAGTTGCCAGAAGGAACAGTAGCTACATTATTGAAACCAGAAAACAAAGAACAATTGCAGCAAGTTCTTACGTACCACGTAGTTTCAGGAAAATTCAGCGCTAAAGACGTTTTAGGCTTAATTAAAGATAACAAAGGAAAAGCACAAGTGCCAACATTAGCTGGCGGTATGTTAACTTTATGGACTGAAAACGGTAAAGTATATGTTCAAGACGGAAACGGAAACTCTGCTGAGGTAACTATTGCAGACGTTAACCAATCTAACGGAGTGATACACGTAATTAATAAAGTGTTGTTGCCTTCAAGCTAGGAACACTTTAAAGTAATATTCTAAAACGGCTGTTCTGTAAAGAGCAGCCGTTTTTGTTTTGGTGTATTTCCATAGCTGTAAGCTAGGAGCTATCACAATCACGTAATCTTTACACAGTAAACCTAGGGTCCGTTTCCATAGTAGTGCCACAATTATCGCAGGTGCGTAGGTCCTCACTAGCATAAAACTCTTTAAATCGTGGCAGGAAATCTTTTTCTATGTCTTCCAGAATGAAAAATGTCTCATGAAGCTTGTGATTGCAATTGTCACAAAACCAAAGCAAACCATCTACAGCGCCAGCGTCTAGTCGCTTACGCTCTATAACCAGTCCTATGGAATTTTCCTGTCTCGCAGGTGAATGAGGTACTTTGGCAGGATGTAAATACATATCTCCAGGACCCAGCTTCATGGTTCTTTTTTTACCATCTTCTTGAAT
>JANQTO010000170.1 GCA_030731685.1 Nonlabens sp. | reverse complement strand
TCAAATGCAGTAGAAAGTTCAGGAATACGCCGGAAAAACACATACCGAACGCGCCATAGCTCGTTAATATCATTTAAAGCGAGGTTCATGTCTTCAATACTTTTGTGGTCTGCACGCAACACTATTCCCTTACTGGTTGAATACAATCTACGGAGAATAATGGCTGTATCGGTAATAACCAAGACAATAGTTCCATTATTTAGGTTTTTGATGACACCTGCTGGCACGCGTTCTCCTACAACTACATCTTTAGGGAAAAGTCCTTTATCGTGTGTGGTCATTTCTAGATTGTTCACCGTGTAAGCCCTAAAATCTTTATCCTTATTAATAGGTAAGGTCAATTTGGGCAAGTCATTGATAAAAGCTTCTTTATCATGATAGGATAAATAGTCGGCAATTAGTTTATCAGTGATGCAAGGAACGGCTGCAAAAAATTCACGGTCTGCATCCTCTGGAGTTATGGTTAGGTGGTCATTAAAGCGCAATAACTGGTTAACGGTAAGCTCTTGCGTTAGCAAATCGTCTATTGCGATGCTAAAATGGTTAGCAATTTTTATGATTGTTTCTATCTTTGGTTCACTGCGACCTTCTTCGTAAGCGCCCAGTGTACCTCGCTTTAGCTCAAAGATATCAGCAAACGCTTGCTGACTCAAGCTCTTCACACCACGTATCTTTTTAATATTTTTTCCAAAAAACGACATTTTTTTGCTAATTTTATTTGCACAATCAAAATATTGTGTATATTTACACTAACAAAATTAGCTATTAAAACACAAACTAGCTAATTATATGAGTAAAAAGAATGCTAGCAGTTCAAAGAAATCACAACAAAAACAAAAACACAACTCAAAAACCAAGAAACTATGACCGCTATCCTTATTGAATTAATTGAAGCCTTAACACAAATATTAATAGGTTAACCCTGTACTATTTTGTAATATTAAACCAGCAAAAAGTTTAGCTATGAACAATTATTTTGAAGATATAAAATCACACCTAACTGACCTAGACTTTACCATATCTAGAGAAAACCCAGCAAACGGTATTCTCGTTATAGAGAAAGAAGAAGTAGGAATCAAAAACCTGATTCTAGGTATCGCTCCACCCATATTGATATTAGAGCAGTACATCTTTAAAATTAATAATAAAAACGAAGAGGTCTTCAAGAGTCTATTGCAAAAAAATAGAGACATCATACATGGTGCATTTGTACTGGACGAAACAGCTACCAAGGTTATCTTTAGAGATACTTTGCAAATAGAGAACTTAGACCGTAATGAGTTAGAAGGCACGCTTAACTCGCTCAGCTTATTATTAAGTGAGTATACAGACCAAATAATTAAATTTTCAAAATACTAAAAACCCAATATCATGAATATATTTAAAAGACTTTTTAAAATAGGACAGGCAGAGGCTAATGCAGCAATAGACAACATGGAAGACCCAATTAAGCTTACAGAGCAGGGAATTCGCGACATGAAAGAAGACCTCAATAAAAGCGTAGAAGCCATGGCACAGGTTAAAGCCCTCGCCATACGTGCAAAAAACGACCACGAGCAACACACCGCAACCGCAGCAGAGTATGAGGCTAAAGCAATCGCAATACTTAAAAAAGTAGCAGGTGGCGAGCTAGATACTGAGGTTGCAGACAGGCTTGCAAAAGAAGCACTAGGCAAGAAAGAACAAGCCCATGTCCAGGCTAGCCAGTCACTTACAGACCACGAGAAACTAGAGAGCAACGTCACCCAACTTAAAAGCACGATTCAGACCGTAAAAGGAAACATCGTGAACTGGGAAAACGAGCTCAAGACACTCAAAGCACGTGTTAAAGTAAGTGATGCAACAAAGAATGTGAACAAGCAAATGGCCGAGCTAGATGGTAACGGCACTGTGAGTATGCTAGAACGCATGAAAGAAAAAGTGGCGCAAGACGAGGCATTGGCTGAGGCTTATGGCGAAATAGCAAATACCGGCAAAAGCATCGACGACGAAATAAACGCTGCTGCAAATACGACAGATGCAAAGGTTAGCGACGAACTCGCAAAACTTAAGGAATCGCTAGGTATCAAGAAAGACGAAGCGTAACTTCAAATGTCAGTCTGAGCCTGTCGAAGACAATCTGGTTAAAACTGAGGTCGTGTATAACGTATTTGAAAACGGTATTAGTACAAGTCGCACTTCGACAAGCTCAGCGTGACAACATAAATTAAATGTAACCAAAAGAACCCAACCATTGGAAAACTACTTCGACATCATATTTTCGCAGGTAAACATCACGCTTACCGTGCTGCTAATAATACTGCTGGTTTATTGGATATTTACCATGGTCAGTGGTGTGGACTTCGACCTCGACTTCGACCTTGAGGTTGATATAGATACAGCGGTAGACGTAGATGGTGGCCTAGAAGGTGGAAACCTAGATTTTGAGGACGTCGCAAATGCCGAGGTTGACCGAGAGCATGTCCATAACAAGCGCTCGCGTGAGTTAAAATGGTGGCAAGTCGTGCTAATCTTTTTCAACTTTGTGGGACTGCCATTCATGTTTACATTCACATTTTGGATTTTCTGCTGGTGGCTCATATCGGTTTTAGCGACTTCTATTACTTATAGTTATGACAACTCCTTCGGGTATATCCTTGTATTAATCGCCATTATTCCGGCACTTATCTTAACTAAAGTAGGAACCACGCCATTCAAATCTTTCTTTAAACACCTCAACAAAGACGGTGATAAAGAAACCGACTTTTTGGGTCGTGAGGCAACCCTGCTATCCACTATTTCTGATAACAAAATGGGAAATGCACAAGTACTTGCAGACGGTAATCCCATGAGTATTTATGTGAAATCGCTGGATGGTTCTGAATTACGCTTTCGCGAAAGCGTACTCATCATCAAGCAGTCTGACGATAAAAATTATTTTTATGTAAGTAAGAATAAATAACATTTTGTAACCTATTTTCGAAAAAATATTAGTCAGAGTCTGCGAATACAACGGTCTGACCAAGAATTATTAAGAATAACAACAATTAAAAATCAATAACCAAAAACAACAATAATGGACGGAATCCTACCTATTTTAATTACCGGACTGGGCATCTTATTTTTCCTAGTCATCGTTTACTTTGCCATCATCGCGATGTTCTACAAAAAAGTGCATCAAGGACAGGCGCTTGTGCGTACTGGTTTTGGCGGCACAAGTGTCGCTACAGACAAAGGTCTGTACGTTGTTCCTGTTTTTCACCGCGTGGAAACCATGGACATTTCAGTAAAGAAAATCCAAATTGAACGTATGGGCGTAGAAGGCCTTATATGTAAGGACAACATGCGTGCTGACATTAAGGTAGCATTCTTTGTACGCGTAAATAACGAAGTTGCATACATTAAAAAAGTAGCGCAAACCATAGGTGTTCAACGTGCATCTCGCATTGAGACGCTTGAAGACCTTTTTGAAGCAAAGTTTTCTGAGGCGCTTAAAACTGTAGGTAAAAAGTTTGAATTTATAGACTTATATGAAGCGCGTCGTGAGTTCCGTGACGAGATTGTAGATATTATAGGAACAGACCTTAATGGGTATACGCTAGAAGATTGTGCTATCGACTTTTTGGAACAAACCAGCGTAACGCACCTCAAGCCAGATAATATCCTAGATGCTGAAGGTATCAAGAAAATTACGGAGCTTACCGCTAACCAAAACATGAAAGCAAACCTTATCAAGCGCGATGAGGAAAAGGTAATACGCAAGCAAGATGTTGAGGCACGTGAAGCAATTCTAGAGCTGGACAAGCAACTAGCCGAAAAAGAAGAGCAACAAAAACGAGAAATAGCAAACATTAAATCTCGTGAAGAGGCAGAGACTTTAAAGGTATCTGAAGAAGAGCGCCTGAAGTCTGAGACTGCCCGTATCGCAACGACTGAAAAAGTAAAAGTTGCTGAAGAAAACATGCAACGTCAAATTATCGTTGCCGAGAAAAACAAACAACGCACCGAGGCAGTAGAAACCGAGCGTGTTGAAAAAGACCGTTTACTAGAAATGACAGAGCGTGAGCGCGTTGTTACCCTTGCTCAAATCGAGAAAGAAAAAGTAGTAGAAGTTGAGAAAAAGAATATTCAGGATGTGATAAGAGACCGCGTGATTCTTGAAAAAGGTGTCGTGCAGGAACAAGAAAACATGAAAGATATAGAGGCATTTAAAACTGCCGACCGTATCAAGCAAGTGACCATAACAAATGCTGAGGCCGCAGCAGAACAAGATTTAATCAAGACCATAAAAGCTGCTGAGGCTTCGAAGCAAGCTGCCGTACAAAAAGCCGAAGAGATTAACATCGAAGCACTTGCTCATAAAGAAGCCAGTGAAAAAGAAGCAGCCGCACGTAAAATACTTGCAGAGGCTCTTGCTAAAGAAGAAGCAACTGTCGGTATGTCCGAAGCACAAGTAATGCACGCAAAAGCCGATGCCAGTGAGCGTCAAGGTGTTGTGGACGCACTTATCATCCAGAAAAAAGCGGAGGCTGAAGCTAGTGGAATCAGTGCAAAAGCAGAGGCTAAACGCAAAGATGGTCTTGCTGAAGCTGACGTAATCAAAGAAAAAGCCCTTGCAGATGCAGCTGGTATCGAGCAAAAAGCCAACGCTATGAAAAAACTAGATGGTGTAGGTAAAGAGCACGAAGAGTTTAAACTGCGATTAGACAAAGAACTACAAGTAGACCTAGCGCAAATAAGCATCCAAAAGGATATTGCAGACGCGCAAGCTCAGGTAATAGGTGATGCATTAAGAGCCGCTAAAATCGACATCGTAGGTGGCGAGACCATGTTCTTTGAGCAAATCATAGGACAAATCACAAAAGCTAAAGGTTATGACAGACTCGTACAACACTCGGAGACTGTAAGTGAGGTAAAAGATGCGATACTGGGAGGTGACGACGTAAAAGGTAACTTGCTAGATAAAGTAAAAGACTTTGCAGACAAATACGGCATAAGCTCTGAGGACATAAAAAACCTGACAATAGCAAACCTGTTGAGCAACCTACAAGATAAAGCTGAAGGTAGCAATGACCAGAACATGCTCTCTAACCTAATGAACATGGCAAAAGGTATGGGACTGTCTAACAAAAAACTGGGTGGAGTGAAGTAGGCGCATCCAATGCGCAAAACGTAACGGCGGATAGCATCCGCCCACACAGGGAAAAGGC
>JANQTO010000169.1 GCA_030731685.1 Nonlabens sp. | reverse complement strand
ATTTAATTGGTGAACAAAAAAGACAGGTACAGTTCAAAATAGACCGTCAGGGAAATGTTATAGGCGTCACGGCATACGGGAACCAGCCCAATTTAGAACTTGAAGCTATACGTGTAGTTAATTTATTACCCGTGATGCAGCCAGGCACACAGCGCGGTAAACCAGTTAGTGTCATCTATGGTTTACCTATTATTTTCAAAGTACAGTAACAACTTTTAAAACATTGTATATTTGAGACCTCTAGCTCTTTAAAAACTCAAATCCATGACCTATCGTTATAAAAATTTTCTTCTGCTTAGTATAGCAATCTTGTTAACAGCATGCACAAGTGATGATAGCGCCTCTGACACATCTTTTAGTTATTTGCCACTTAGCGTAAACAATAGTTGGACCTATGATGTCACTACAGGAACTACAGTGGTAACTGACATGTTAACGGTAAATAGCACGACAGGTTCGCGATATACTCTTACCTCAAACCCGACACCGGGCAATGGTGTAATGACAAATTTGCTCACGAGTGGTGAACTTAATGAAGATGGTGGTAAGCTGGTTGCAAACGGTTCCTTTTCATTGGCAAATCTGGGTTTCGGTAATTTTAATGTTGCAATCGTAAATGGCGTTTTAAATGACCAAAATGCTGGAAATGGTACTGAAACATTCACTACGAGCGGTATGTTTAGTGAAACAGTTCAAAGTTTTAATCTGGTTTTCAATTACACCGCTAAGAATATACAAAGAGCAGATCTAGCAACGCTAACCGTAAATGGTACCACCTATAATGACGTGGAGCACTCACAACTTATAATCAACGCAAATATAGTTTCCCCTATAACCGTTGCAAATATTACTCAAAACATTACTTTGATGCGCGCTCAGGATGTTATCGTTATAGATAACTATTGGGCCAAAGATGTAGGACTTATAAAATCTGACAACCAGCTAGATTATATGCTGGAAGATTTTTCAAGTTTTGGCATTATGTTGCCAGTTCCACAGGCTGCAGATTTACTTTCGGTACAAACGCTTACCAGCTTTACTGTAAACTAATTGCTCTAAAAGCAATTTTCAGAACCTATTCACTTTGGATAGGTTTTTTTATGATGTTTGCCTTACGGCGGAAGCTTATTACTAAATGTATCGATTTTAAGAAGCAAGCTTTCGCAAAAGCAGCAGCGTTAAAGCTATATTAACAGGCAATAAGAGCAAATAATCGTACGTTTATTTTACTGAACTTGAGTACCCATTATGACACAATCCTCACAAAATACCGAATATTATCTCGTTGTTGACAACCAGCAGCAAGGCCCTTTTACAGTTTCACAACTAGCCGCTAGAAATATTACACCTGAATCTCTAGTATGGACAGTTGGCATGGAAAATTGGGTTACTGCCTCAAGCGTGCCGGCTTTAGTAATTTTATTTAAAAAACCGGAACCTTCTATTCCTGTTGCTAACATAACGCCGCCGGCTGTAACAAAGGAAGCGACAAGTAACGCGCAACGTAATGTTAAACCTGTAAAAAGTAATCTAGAAACGAGTTATTCAAATGAGAATCTAAAACCTACTGATACTTCACAACCTGTTGGTTTCATTGCTGCTATTAGAGAAACCATGCAGGAAAAGCGTTTCAAATATGGAGCTTTTGTGGTAATTGGCATCATAGCACTTGCAGGAATTTTAGAAGTTGGAAAATCCATCAAAAAATCCAACCTAGCTGAGAAAAACAAGCAAACTGAGGAACGAAATATAAAAGCAGAGCAATCACTAGAATCGCTTGCATTACAAGCCGCTGCAGCTCAGGAAGAAGAAAGAAAGGAACAAGAACGACGTGAGAAAGAGATTACTGAATCTGTAAAGCGCAGGGTTTCTGAAATTAATGTAGAAATAACGATGCAAGAAGAGGAGCTTGTTCTAGCCCGACAAAAATTTAGCGAAGTTACTGCGACCAAGTTATTTAGATCTGCCGCAACCCGTAGCGAAGAGGTAAATGCTGCCATGGACCAAATTAAGTATCATGAAAACGAAATAGAACGTTTAAAAAAAGAAATCAAGACCGTAGAACTCAACGGAGAGCGTGCTATAGAAGGACGGAATTATTAGATTGATTAAGGTTTAAGGTTTATTGATTAATGCTGTTCGAGTTTGGCTTGTCATATTTTCATTCTACTTAAACCTTTATGAAATAAATTCTGAGATAATTAAATAGATAGATAAACCACGTTCAAGGGTTGCTGCCCAACGTTATGGCAATGACTCAAAACTGCTCGCTGTGACTGTAAACTAACAACCTTATTATAGAATACCTCAGAGGTTCTGCGCTGCTTATCCCAGCGCTCCAAACCTCCGAGGATGCACGAACTATTAGAAACACCATAAGTTAGAAGAGCTTAAAAGAGGAAACTGCGACTGAAAACTGCCTACTGCCTACTTCCACTGCCTACTGAAAACTGCGAATGCAAACTAAATTTAAACTTTCCCTTTTCCGTAAATCTTACCTTCTTTCCAGCGAGCAATAAATGCAAAAAGAACAATTATAGCCATGGATATTGCCGCAGCTTGAAAACTAAATAGTTTCTCACCACTAGCATAACTGTGTAAACCAGTAAGGTAAAAATTCACTCCAAAGTAGGTCATCAAGACCGAGTAGAATGCTAGTATGGACCACAAGCTGAATGTCCATCGGCTTTTTAATCCTGGAACAAGACGCAAGTGCAATACAAAAGCATATACAAAAATGGTAATTAAAGCCCACGTTTCTTTAGGATCCCAACCCCAATAGCGGCCCCAACTTTCATTTGCCCACATACCTCCCAAGAAATTACCTATAGTAAGCATTATAAGTCCTACCGTTAAGGAAACCTCGTTGATGTAAACGAGTTCTTTAATACTCAAGTCTATTTTCTTTTTATTTTTTGCTGTTGCAAAAAGCATAAGTAGTAATGTTACGATACCCAAAATCATGCCCAGTGCAAAAGGCCCATAACTTCCTACAATAACCGCCACGTGAATCATTAACCAGTAACTGTCCAGTACAGGCTGTAAGTTTGCAATTGCCGGGTCTAACCAATTCAACTGCGCTACCCACAAGATAATGGCTACAACAAATGCGGTACTCGCGATAGTCATTTCACTTTTACGACCGAACATAAGACCGAAAGCCATGGTAGCCCAGGCAACATAAATCAACGATTCGTAGGCATCAGACCATGGTGCGTGACCACTCAAATACCAGCGCACGCCCAGTCCGGCAGTGTGAACAAGAAAGATTCCGAAAATCGCATATTTATGAAAGAGGATGCTGTAGCGTATCTCTTTCATAGGTCTTATAATCTCTGTAATGAGCAGGACAAGCATGATAATTCCAAACCATCCAAACCACTTGTAAAGACTCTTAAACACATCATATTTGTTGTAAAGGAGCTCTGCCTCTATTTTATCTTCAGATGGCATGATCTCGCCGCCTAGCTTACGCTGGTAGTCCATAAGGTTATTAAGTACGGTATTTGCCTTAATATAGTTGCCAGTTTCCTTACCTTCCATAAGTAATGCACTGTAAGCGTTGAAAAACTCACGGACAAACTGTTCCTGTCCTGGGTCTTCAAAGTTTGCTTCCTCCACCTCTGGAGATGAGTACCAGCGATTATTTTCTGCACCTAGCTTAGGAAAAACTTTAAGGATGGAGCCAACAATAGTTTGGTCTAAAAGACCTAGACTATAATTTACGTCGATAAAATCTTTTTGAAATGCATTCTTGACATCGGCAGCATTTGCTTCGTCTAGATAGTCATTTAACTTAAAGCTACCTATAGAACCGTCTTTATTTCTAAAGAAATCATAGCCGGCCGCATGCGTTCGAGAGCGGTCTATTCCTAGAATATCTCTTAAGGAATCATTGCCACGCTTCAATTTTATGATAGGCACATGAAACCAAAGTGATTTCATTTGTACCATACTCAGTAGGGTTTGCTCTGGTGTTAGCTTTATTTTTTCACCATCGACAACAGCCTCATAATAATCGCGTTCAGACATTTTGCGCAACAGCTCACTTGCTAGTGAGTTCATGGTTTTCATACGACCGTTATCTTGCACAATCACTCTACCAAAACGTTCTGCTTGGGATAAAGGAACCATGTTTGCAACGATAGCGCTGTCCAAAACCTTTAACGGTATTTGAGGTATAAAAACTGGTCCTTCTGATACGGCTACTTCTTCTTGAGCAGCAGGCTCTGTACCGTGGTCGTGACCGTCGTCCGGGCCGTGTGCTTCTTGTGCGTTTGCCATACCAGCAGTAAACAATAGAAGTATGATGCTCAATTGTTTTGCTTTACGACTGTTAACTCTATTGATGAGCCTGCGCAGTTCACCAAAACGGGTATTCGGGTCAAAAATCAATGCCATCATTGCTAGATACAACAAAAAGTAACCGAGATAGGTTATGGTTTTACCCCAAAAATCATGGTTCACAGACAAGTGCGTTCCTAACTCATCTGGGTCAAAACCTGCTTGAAAGAAACGGTAACCTTCTTTATCGAGTACATTATTCATATAAATACGTTCTTTCTTTTTCTGGTCACCATCACTCACAACTACCTTACTTTCAAATGCAGCGTAACTCTTCTCTGTACCAGGTTGTTTTGTAGCAATAAAGTCTTCTAAGGTGATAGAAAAAGGTAATTTCAAATCTTTTGAACCGTAACGTATGTACATTTTAAGACCTGCGATATCTACTTCTACGTAATCGTTAATAACACCTTTACCGCCTAGTAGTTCAATTTTCTTTTCCTCGTCGCCTGCTTTCAACGTGCAGAACAAACCAAGTTGCTTAGCTGCTGTAGGTTCTGGACTTTTGATCACGCCTACTTCTCCCTGTAAAATAGGTTGCGGTATAACAAACTGCATACCAGCCATTGTATAGAGGGAACGCAACTGTAATGGTTGCAAGCTGTCTTTTACGACGGTTCCTTTTTGCTGGTCGGCCATACGTAGGTAATCGCCTTCATAGGGAGTTTGTAATTTATAACCGTCCCAATTTTCTATAATGTTGATAAGCCCTTTTTCTTTTGCTATTTCTGGGTCTATGTTAACCCCAAACAAAACGCCGTGGATACTCGCCTCTTCTCCATCTTTTAACAAATGGTCATGGCGGGAACCAGCCCCAGCCTCTACTATTTTTAGGTATTTATCGCCAGTGCCCGTTTCTTTGAGACCTTCAACGGCATCATATATAACAC
>JANQTO010000168.1:651-5237 GCA_030731685.1 Nonlabens sp. | reverse complement strand
CTTATCGGTTATGGCCACGCAAGCAAGTGCCATTACTTTTTTGAGCACACCAGGACAGGCATATACAGACGGGATGGAATTTGTTCAGTTCTATTTTGGACTTCCTATAGCGGTTATTATTATATGTGTAACCTTCATCCCTATTTACCACAAGCTTAAAGTATACACTGCTTACGAGTTTTTGGAGAAGCGATTTGACCTAAAAACGAGGTCGCTAGCGTCTATGCTCTTTTTAATACAACGTGGTCTTGCCGCTGGTATCACCATTTATGCACCTGCCATAATTCTAAGCGCCGTACTAGATTGGGAACTCAAATATCTCAATATTATCATAGGTGTGCTTGTTATTATTTATACGGTATCAGGTGGAACTAAAGCGGTAAGCGTTACCCAAAAGCAACAAATGATAGTTATTATGGGAGGCATGGTTGCGGCCTTTGTACTTATTGTAACGCAATTACCCGATAATGTCACCATGGACAACGCACTCACTATGGCCGGCGATGCAGAAAAAATGAAGATTCTGGACTTCAAATTTTCCCTAGACGATCGCTATAATGTGTGGTCGGCAATTTTTGGGGCGAGTTTTTTAATGCTCAGTTATTTTGGCACTGACCAGTCACAAGTACAACGATACCTGTCAGGAAAGAGCGTTAAGGAAATGCGTATTGGCCTATTATTTAATGGTCTGCTTAAAGTTCCTATGCAGTTCTTCATATTACTAGTAGGTGTTATGGTATTTGTATTCTATCAATTTAATTCTACACCGTTGAACTTTAATCCAGCTGCAGAGAAGGCTGTTATGGAAAGCCAGTTTGCAAGTGATTATAATGAACTCAAAACAAGCCACGCAAGCATTCTTGCAGAAAAGCAAAGTGTTCAACGAGAATATGCAGCTAGCCTAAGCGGAGAAAATGTAATGGCTGACCCGCTAGCCTTGTCAGACCGACTTGCTGCATTGCGCAGTGCCGAGGAAACAAATAGAGAAGTTGCCCGCAGCCTCATCAAACAAGCCGACGACAGAATTGAGACAAACGATAAAGACTTTATTTTTATTCACTTTATTTTGAATCACCTTCCTAAAGGCTTGATAGGATTATTACTCGCAGTAATACTAAGCGCGGCAATGTCCTCAACAGCATCAGAACTTAATGCGTTATCCAGCACCACAACGGTAGATATCTACAAACGCTTTACAAATACAAACAGTAGTGACGATAACGATGTACGCATGAGCAAGTGGTTCACCCTGGGTTGGGGTATTTTGGCCATCGCATTTGCCAGTTTTGTATCGCTATTTGACAACTTAATACAGTTGGTGAACTTTATAGGTTCTATCTTTTATGGAACTATTTTAGGAATATTCCTGGTTGCATTCTATTTGAAAAAAATTAAAGGTCAAGCCATTTTTGTTGCTGCGGCCATTTCACAATTAATCGTTGCAACCTGCGCTATATTGCACGAGTTTGTTGACGGTATAGAGATTTTGCCTTTCTTGTGGTTGAATCCACTTGGAGCACTACTTACGGTGGGAATGGCTCTTCTATTTCAAAACATCCTCAACAATGATGAACTACAACAAGTAGCATAAGTTATTAATTAGCATCTTGACTCATAGTATCTTAAGCGATGTTAGCTTAGTGATTTATATTTTTCGCATAACTTTAGAATTATAAAGAAATCCTCGACTTACAATAAGCTCTCTTTGATAGGTGTAAAATCTAAGTATGTAAGTAAACTTAATGGCAAACAATATGCTTTGAAGGATTCCGCTTTCGCGGAAGCGAAATGAATGTAAGGTTTTAGAATCAACAGTTCACAGCCCATTAAATTAATGTGCTTTTTTGTAGTCCTTTTCGTCAACTACAGTATATTTACCCCATCAATAAAAAATATATTTAGCGGCTATTAATTTTGATAACTGTTATTGTATTAAATTTATTGCAATCAACCTCACCAACCACAAATGTCTAGCAAGCAACCTATTAAAAGCAAACGTGCACCTGAAGCACTCATTTACGGCGGTGGCCTCATGGGTCAGGCGATACGTGACAAGAACTGGTCAGGTACAGACTTAGGTCCACTGGAAAATTGGTCTCCGCGGCTACTTGCAATCCTAAATATGATTGTGGAATCTAGATTCCCTTATTTTTTATTTTGGGGAGACCAAAGTCTTTGCTTTTTTAATGATGCATACTTACCTTCTTTAGGTAAGGATTTTGACATTGAAGCTAAACTGGGTATTCCAGGCGAGATTTTTTGGAAAGGAGACGTTTGGGATAACGTTGCCAGTAAAGAAATCCAGAAAATTAAGGACGGCGAGCTGCCAGAATGGAATATTGACGCACTCGTTCCCATATATAGAAACGGTAAGGTAGAAGATGTTTACTGGACCTTCAGCTATAGTGCACTGAGAGGAAAATATGGAGCCATAACCGGTGTACTGGTTACTTGTATGGAAACAACTGAAAAAGTTTTTGCCTACAAAGAGGTGACCGCTAGCCGTAATCAACTTCACTTTGCATTAGAAGCAGCAAATCTTGCTACGTGGGAATGGGATCTTCAAGCTGACACCCTACAAGGAAATGAACGCCTTACAGAATGGTTCAAGCAGCCTGAAAGCACTGGTTTGAAAATACAAAGCTTCATAGATAAGATTCACCCATCATATGTTGAGAGTGTACAAGAAGCAATCGCAGCTGCTCTAAATCCTGAAAACTCACCTTATTATAATCAAGTCTATGGTGTGGGCAGCGATGAAAGTGATCTTAGAATGGTTCGTGCAATAGGCAAAGTGTCTTTTAACGAAAGGAAAGAACCCTTGCGATTTAACGGTGTTCTACAGGATATTACCAAAAAGTTTGTAGCTGAGCGCGAACAACGTAAGTTACTTTCCCTTTTTGACAGTAGTAATGAGCTTATTGTCCTTACTGACGGTAATGGAGTTATAACCCATTGCAACGCTGCTGGAAAATCATTTTTAGGAAGGGTTAAATTGCGTACCTCAAGGTTACTGGACTACATACACCCTGAGGATTTCAATGAGACTCGTATACTTTTAGACAGTTTAAGCATAAACAGCGACCTCTCTATGGAGCTACGCTTTTTAAATGGTGAGAATGGTTCGGTAACGTGGATGCTTACTAATTTTTCCATTATACGTGAAACATATACGGACGTCATCACAGGCATTGCAATATCTGCCTCTAACATCAATAGTATTAAGGAAAAAGAGCGTTTGCTCAAACAATATAATGATAGCTTAAAAGAAAGTGAAGTACGGTTTAAGAAACTAGCAGACACCACTCCAGCGTTTATATTTATGACAGATGTTTATGGGAAATTCCAATTTGTAAATAAACAGTGGCGTACTTTTTTAAAGCTTAAGAAAAAAGAGCTTTTAAATAAAACCATTTATAATCACATTCATGCAGATGATATTGCAGTTTACGTGGACGCGTACGAAAAAGCAATTAAAACTTCAAGTCGATTCAAACTAGAATACCGAGTTAAAAAGGCGGATGGTAGTTTTGTGTGGCTTTCTAATGTAGGTGTTCCTCGATACAACTTAGATGGAACCTTCGACGGGTACACACACGCAGCAATGAATATTCAAGATTTAAAAACCCAAGAAGAACAGAAAGATTTATTTATAGGAATGGCAAGCCATGAACTTAATACTCCAGTTACTTCTATAAAAGGGTATATTCAATTGCTCAAAATGCGCTATGGCGCCAGTGAGGACAAGTTTCTAAGTAAGACACTTGAAACGGTTGACTCCCAGATTACGTTACTAACGTCGCTTATAAAGGATTTACTCGATTTATCTAAAATGAAAGTGGGCGGCCTAGAGCTTATTAAATCCACTTTTGCATTTGAGCCATTTTTAAAGGAAATTATAGAACAACAGCAAATTATTAATGAGTCGCACGTTTATAACCTAACGGGTGATGCGGGCGTTACCCTAACAGCTGATAGGGAACGTCTAAAGCAAGTTCTTCTAAACTTTCTAACTAACGCTGTAAAGTATGCTCCGCAGTCCAAAAAAATAGATATACAAGTGACTAAAAAAGAGAACGAAGTCGCTGTATATGTTACAGACTACGGTATAGGCATCAATAAAGTCAACGAGGAGAAAGTCTTTAATAGATTTTTTAGAGAAGAAGGAAGTGACGAAAAAACATTCCCAGGATTTGGAATAGGCCTTTTTATAGCCGCAGACATTATAAGAAAACATCAAGGAACTATAGGTGTAACCAGCAAAAAAGGCCAAGGTTCTACATTTTATTTCACGCTACCCATTTAATACCTATATATTATGAGCAACGCTACACCTAAAATACTGATTGTTGAAGACTCTGAAAACATCCTAGAAATGCTTGCTATGATGCTGAGCTTTCAAGACTGGGAACCTATCAAATTAAATAATTTAAATGACTTTATAGATACCGTAATTAGTGTCGTACCTGATGTAATTTTAATGGACATGCTTCTTTCTGGTAAAAACGGTTGTGATGCATGCAGGGAATTAAAAAGTAATGAGAAACTTTCCAAAATACCCATCGTCATGATGTCTGCACATCCCG
>JANQTO010000168.1:0-641 GCA_030731685.1 Nonlabens sp. | reverse complement strand
ACCTAGCGTTGAGATTATTATATGCTTTTTTTCAAAAGTTTGATATTTAAGGAAAGACCAGCCATACTTCTTATAATTCGATGGAAAATAACTGCAATAACATGCAGCTAGCTCTACATCGAGTTTTATGATATCTTTAGTAACCCGTGTTAAACAGTGCTAAAGTTAACCGCAAGTAGCTTAGTAAGTTCTATTTTTAAGAAATGAATGCGTCATACAAAAGCGACGTAATCTAAAATTAATCACACTTAAAAATAGCATTATGACTGTACAGCCTTATTTATCGTTTTCTGGAAACTGCCAGGAAGCTTTTAATTTTTACAAAAACATATTTTCAGGTCAACTTCAAAATAAAGAAACCTGGGAAGGAAAATCACAAGACATTCCAGAGAGCTACAGAGATAAAATCCAGCATATTGAATTATCAGGCGCAGGTATACACCTTATGGGTTACGATGTGTCACCGGACACACCGCTCAACAACGGCAACAACATTTGTCTAAGTGTAGACCTTAATAGCAAGCAAGAGGCGTCAGACTTATTTGATTCCCTATCCAAGGGTGGAACAAAGCACACGCCTATGCAGGAATCTAGTTGGGGAGCCTATTACGGTAGATGCACAGACCAATTTGATATTATGT
>JANQTO010000167.1 GCA_030731685.1 Nonlabens sp. | reverse complement strand
TTACCTATGCGTCCACTAATAACGCCCAATTTTCAAGACCTCACGGTGTAGGTTCGGTATGGGCAACGATGCTTTGGGACCTTACATGGAGATTCATAGACGACTATGGGTTTGACCCAGATGTTTACAATGGGACAGGCGGCAATAACATCGTTATGCAACTGGTCATGGATGGGCTTAAGCTGCAGCCTTGTTCACCAGGGTTCGTAGACGGTAGAGATGCCATTTTACTTGCTGACAGTATATCAAATAATGGAGTGAATAGAGACCGTATATGGGAAGTTTTTGCAGCGCGTGGTTTGGGAGCTAGTGCATTGCAGGGAAGTTCTGATGACCGTTTCGACCAGACTGAAGCTTTTGACGTACCAGCACCATTGAGTGTGAACGACGTTTTAGCTAATCAAATCAAGGTTTTTCCCAATCCATCAACTGGATTGATAACACTGTCGTCGTTAGAAGTACTTACCGATGTAAGTGTGAGCGTCGTAGATTTGAATGGACGTGTCTTGTTGCAAACCGAGGAGAAATCACTCTCGGTATTAAAATTAGACCTTAGTTTCCTGTCAAACGGCGTTTATTTATTAAATATAAATACACCTTTAGGCAATCAAGCTACCAAGGTAATTATTAATAAATAACCCCTAAGTCCAAGGAGCGCTTAATCACTCATTTACAAATGCATAAGTATCTAATGTTATGATACCTTTAAATGTAAGGCTAGCGCTTTTGATTACATTTTGATAGTGTATATTTGCCAAAAATATATCTAATGAAACAAATCTACATTCTTTTAGCATTTTGCATTTCCTTTACTGGTTTTTCGCAAACCACTGATTTACTTATAAGTAAATATGGTGAAGGTTCAAGTAACAACAAATTTATAGAAATCTATAATGGAACAGGCGCTCCTGTTAATTTAGATAACTACGCGTTTGCAACTACATCAAACGGTGCTACTGGTGACTACGAATTTTGGACAAAGTTTAATGCAGGAGCAGTCATTGCTAACGGCGATGTTTATGTTATTGCACATGGACAGGCTGACGCAGTAATTATAGCTGCATCAGACCAAATAAATAATTTTCTCAGTAATGGAGATGATGGATTTGCACTCGTTCTAGATAACGGAACATTTGTAGACGCAGACATGGACGGAAATGTTGACGCAGGAGAAATGACCGGATTTACTATTTTAGACTTCCTAGGAGACTTTGGACCTGACCCTGGCACGGGATGGGCTGTTTCAGGCGTAAACAACGCAACTGCAAATAACACATTAACTAGAAAATCAACCGTATGCGGTCCTAACAATAACTGGGACAGTTCTAGAGGCTTTGATGCAACCACAATGATGACCACAGCAATGGCTTCAGAATGGATTGTTACAGGCATAGACACAGGTTGGGGTGATTTAGGGACTTTTGTAGGTTGTACAACCACTCCTGTACTTACAATCACGGCTCCTGCAAATGGCTCTGCATTGAACAGCGGCACTACCACAACAAATATTACTTGGAGTGCACAAAATGCTCCGGCTGGTGCAACATACAGAGTATCTGTAAATGGTACTGTTACCAATAACGCTACATCTCCATTCTCAACCATGGTTCAGGACGGTGGGTCATATACGGTAATCGTTACAATGCTTAATGGTACTACAACTGTAACAAGCGACACCGTATCTTTTACCGTTGCATTTCCTTGTGACCTCCAAATAGGAACGATAACCACAACATGTCAGGCAAATACATCTGGTGTTGATTTATATAACATAACCATAGACTACACTGGAGGCGCAACAAGTACATATACTATTGACACTGCTAGTAACGGAACTGTAGGCGGTGACAATCCATCAACTACTGCTGCTGGTCAAATAACCATCAATGGTGTTGCCGAAGGAACAAACTTTACAATCACATTCACTGGTAGCGCAGCAAACAGTAGCTGTAACTTTACCCGTAGTATAACAAGTCCTTCATGTGTAGGTAATGTAACCTGTGCAAATCCTGGAGATATCATCATCACTGAAATCATGCAAAACCCTAATGCTGTTGGTGACAACGTAGGTGAGTATTTTGAAATATATAACACGACGGCAGCTGCAATTAATATGCAAGGTTGGGTTATTAAAGATGATGTTACTGCATCTGAAATGCATGTAATAAGTAACCTTATCGTACCAGCAAATGGCTACGCCGTTTTAGGACTTAATAATGACACCGCCGTTAATGGTGGTATGGTTGTGAACTACGTATATCCATCTGTAATAAGTTTAGGTAATGGCGTTGATGGTCTTATTATAGAATGTTCAGGAACAATTATTGATCAAGTTATTTACGATGATGGCGCAACATTTCCTGATGGAACTGGTGCTAGTATGGAACTCGCAATTTCTAAATATAACGCTACTGATAACGACCTAGGTGTAAACTGGGGTCTGGGAACGGCGACTTATGGAGCAGGCGACTTAGGAACACCAGGTAGTGCAAACACCTTCACATTGTCTAATGATGACTTTGCACTCCAAAACTTTAAGATGTATCCTAATCCATTAACTAACGGACAGCTTAATATCGCGACAGGTAACGGCAACCCAGTAGACGCTGTTTTCTATACTATGTTAGGTCAAGAAGTGCTAACTGTAAAAGGTAGTACTCAAAACATTGATGCCAGCGCATTAAACGCAGGAGTTTACGTTGTGAAAATCACTCAAGGAACTAGTGTAATATCTCGCAAACTTATCGTAGAATAAGTATAGATTCCCATTTAGAATCAAGCGTCGCAGTTCCACCTGCGGCGCTTTTTTTATGTAATTTTGCCAGTTCATGAACCCTAGGACATTTCCCGTATTTGATATTTGTGATGATCACGCTTTCGCGAAAGCGGCACTGGACATATACCATTTTCAATACGAACACAATGCAATCTATCGTGCATATTGCAAGTTGCTCAACCGCAAAGAGCCAAAAGCAGTTCACGAAATTCCCTTTTTACCTATATCATTTTTTAAAACCGACTACGTAGTAAGCAATTCAGACGATGTAGAAAAACAGTTTACCAGTAGCGGCACTACGGGCAGTACTGTTTCTACACACCACGTTACAGACTTGAGCGTCTATGAACGCAGCCTAGACGCTAGTTTTAAAATTACTTACGGCGAACAGGAAGATTACGTAATCCTTGCGCTATTGCCACATTATTTAGAAAGAGACGGCTCATCACTTGTGCACATGGCGCAACGCTGGATTACCCAAAGCAAACACAAGGAAAGTGGCTTCTATCTAAATGATTTAGAAAAACTCGCAAAGTTGCTCAAAACACTTCATGAAAAAGACCAAAAAACCATACTCATAGGAGTGACCTTTGCACTGGTAGACCTTGCAACAAGATTTCCTATGGAATTGAAAAATACCATCATCATAGAAACCGGTGGTATGAAAGGTATGCGCAGAGAAATTATAAAGCCAGAACTCCATACCATATTATCTCAAGCATTTACAGGCGCCAGCATACAAAGTGAATACGGCATGACAGAATTACTTTCCCAAGCTTATGCGGCAAACGGCATCGATTTTACCACACCACCGTGGATGCGCGTGCTAGCAAGAGATACAAACGACCCATTGAGCTTACTACCTCATCACAAAACTGGTGGTCTAAACATTATAGACCTAGCCAACTTTAATTCCTGTTCCTTTATCGCCACACAAGATTTAGGCAAAACGACAAGCGATAACAGTTTTCAGGTATTGGGGAGATTTGACCATGCAGATATACGTGGTTGCAATCTTATGGTGGTTCAATAAAAAATGCGCTCTGAGGAACGCATTTTAAATATCCACTTTGGTCTGTAACTATTCCAAAACCACTAGAAAATAATTCTTCTTACCGCGTTGAAGCAAAATCATGCTTTCACCTATGATATCAGACTCTGTAATAATTTTTGAGTCAGTTATTTTTTCTTTATTTATAGAAAGACTGTTTTCTTTAAGAGCACGTCTTGCCTCGCTGTTTGAAGGTAAAAAACCAGTGAGCGTAGTTGTAAAACTCACAATATCCACACCTTCTTTGATTGTTTCTCTTGAAACCGAAGCTTGTGGAACACCTTCAAAAATTTCCAACAACGTTTCTTGATTAAGTTTGCTCCACTGTTCTGGTGTTACCTTATTGCCAAACAATATCTTTGAGGCCTCAACAGCAATATCGTGAGCTTCTGTACCATGAACCATGGTTGTTACCTCGAGGGCAAGACGTTTTTGTAGCAATCGCATACCAGCATCTTTGCGGTGCTCCTCAATAAGCAACTCACAGGTCTCCTTATTTAAAAATGTAAATATCTTAATCCAAGACTCTGCATCTTCATCAGTCGCATTGACCCAAAACTGGTAGAACTTATATACGCTAGTCTTGTCAGTATCCAACCAAATGTTTCCAGACTCTGTCTTGCCGAATTTTGTGCCATCGGCCTTTGTTACTAGTGGTGTTGTAAGCGCATAAGCTTTTCCTCCAGCTTTACGACGCACGAGTTCTGTTCCTGTGGTGATATTTCCCCATTGATCAGAACCGCCTATTTGCAACTTGCAACCCATGGTTTCATAGAGGTGAAGGAAATCATATCCTTGAAAAAGTTGGTAAGTGAATTCTGTAAAACTCATACCATCACCTTCTCCAGTAACACGTTTTTTTACAGATTCCTTTGCCATCATATAATTCACAGTAATGTGTTTACCTATATCACGCGCAAAATCGATGAGGGTAAAATCCTTCATCCAGTCATAATTATTTACAAGTACTGCACGCGTTTGTTCTGGACCATCTGTAAAGTCTATAAAACGCTCGATAACCCTGCGCACACCTGCAATATTTTCATCAAGAATGTCTTGGGTAAGCAGGTTACGCTCTGCACTTTTCCCGCTAGGGTCGCCTATCATACCCGTAGCGCCTCCTACAAGTGCAACAGGTCTGTGGCCAGCACGCTGTAGATGCATGAGTAATATAATTTGCACCATGCTACCTATATGCAAAGAATTTGCAGTAGGGTCAAACCCTATATAACCAGTCACGACCTCACTATTAAGTAACTCCTCAGTATCTGGCATAATATCGTGAATCATACCACGCCATCTCAATTCTTCTACAAAATTATAAGCCATAACTACACATATTTTAAGCTGGCAAATATAAAGGCTTTAACGCACTTCTAGAGTGGTTTGAACCATGTATTGCTTACTTTTACCATATGATTTTAGTAACAGGAGGAACGGGTCTTGTGGGTGGACATTTGCT
>JANQTO010000166.1 GCA_030731685.1 Nonlabens sp. | reverse complement strand
GTATTAAATATATGTGTGGTCCGGTAGGTTGTGAGAATCAAATCGTTATTGATGATTTTCATATCGGGTAGGAGCCCGTTGAGGTCTTTTTGTAGGTCTGCAAACAAGTGCATTTTCTCGTCCTCGACATAAAATACCTGACCAGAGATGTTTACGCACCATACTCTATCGTTAAGGTCTATGTTTAATTCAAATACCGATATGCCTCTTTTTTCTGGATGACTATACGTTTTGAAGTCAGTACCATCATACCTTGATAGACCACTATTACCTGCGAGCCATATAAAGCCTTTACTGTCTTCATCTACGCCGTAGAATTCCTTATCTGGCAGGCCATCTTTTTCTGTAAGATGTATGGAAACAGGTTGCTGGGCAACGCCTAATTTGCAAATTAAAAACAATGAAATATAGGCGAGGCGATACATAAAGGAGGTTAACAATGTAAAACTACCATTTTACATAATTATATGCGTCCTCAATTGCTGAAAGTTCGTTTTGGGTTTATGAACGGAAATTGTGTAGTGCAGTTTAAAATCACGGGTGAGGTTTTGAGTTCCGCTTTCGCGAAAGCGGACTCTATAAAAACTATTTTAAAAAATCAAATAAACCGCGTTCGGGTACTGCCTTTGCTTTTGAATTATAGCGGAGTTACACAGCCACCATTAAAATACTGGCGGCTCATGACCGTGTTACGGTTTGCTTCAAAAAATGCAAGGTTGTTTAATCTATACATTGATTCAAGCTGGTTTCCTGTATCAAAAAGTATCACAGGATCACCAAAGTAGTTTCGTATACTGGGCAAAATGTCTTCACGAGCATCATAGCGCAGCGGCAACTTATTGTACTGCACGCTCGTGGCTTGAACCCTAGCGGTAAGCCTGTCTGGAGACTGCTCATTAATAGGGGTAAGGCGCGCAAGTGATTCTAGTGATGGTACATGGCTGGAGTTCTCCAAGCTTATTTTTTTAAGCAACATTTCGGGTGTTGCAAAAGTTTCGACGCTTTGTGCATGTATTATGAAACAAGTAGTGCACGACAGCAATAAAAAATAAACCGTTTTCATAACAAGGCCTTTTAGAATCACCATAAAGTTAGGTTACAAAATTGATTTTAATGATTTTTCTAATCAAAAAAGCACATAATTAACTTTGAATTATGAATTTTTGATGGCATTATTAATCGCGTCCCATAGATTGATACGTTCCTCAAGTGATGCTACGGCAGTTGTTTGCACCTCTTCCCATTTTTTCGCATCATCGCCACAAAGTTCAGAAACCATTTTAAGTGAAAGCGGTCCGTGTTCATCACCATCTATCTCAATGTGACGTTGTAGGTAAAAGGTAAGTTTGTTGTAGCGCTTGTTGTCGGAGTCGGCATGGTTCAGAATGGCTATAAACATATCCGGGATGAGGTCTTCACGACCAAAGGTGAACGCAGCAGCGATAAGATGTGGTTTTTCAGTCGCAATAACGCGAAATGTGTGTGAAACAAAGCGTGAAACATTTTCATGAACCTGCGTGCTTTCAAGTGCTTCATGCACCGTATTGCCGTTTTTAATTAGTTCTAAAACAGCTTCTATTTCAGCGGTGTTTGCACCTATTTGCTCCATGGCGTCGAGATACATTTCGTAATGACTTTTAGGCTCGCCTAGTTCATTGAGGTCGCTTTCTTCACCGTGGACAATTTCATTAATGAAACGCGCTAGCGTAGGGTTTGCAGTTGGTGTCCATGGTACTTGTACTGTTGTAAGTGTACCTTGAAGCGACTTAAGTAGAGACATGAAATCCCACACGGCAAACACATGATATTCCATAAAAAGCTTGATGTCCTCAATGGATTTAAGATGTGAATAAAGTTCGTGTTCTTGAAGTTTCTTTCTTAATGGAGCTATCTCTTTTTCAATTAATTCAATACGGTTCATAGGACTCAAATTACTGTTGTATTATCTATGTGTAAAGTCGCATGTACTTACGGAACTTACCTGAATTCAGTTGAATTAAAAGCAGAAATTTTTAGTGAAACAAGAAGACATCAAAGTTTTGATTTCTAAATAAAGGCGAGCATGGTACTTTTATGAATCGGGATGAACCTGCAAGCCCAGCTCTTTACCTTTAGCGAGCATAAAATCGCGGGCAGCTGCATAATCGTTGGGAATAACGCCATCTAGAATGGAGTCTTTAATAGCGCTTTTAATCATGCCTATCTCACGGCAAGGCGTTAGGTTAAAGGTTGCCATTATTTCCTCACCACTTACTGGTGGCTGGAAGTTACGCACGTGGTCGCGCTCCTCAACCTCTACCATTTTTGAACGCACAAGCTCAAAATTTTTATGGTACCGCTCGAAGCGTTTTGGATTTTTTGTAGTAATGTCGGCCTCGCACAAGGTCATCAATGCGTCTATGTCTTCACCAGCGTCGTGTATAAGCCTTCGCACGGCGCTATCTGTCGCGTGGTCGTCTATTACGGCGATAGGTCTGGATGACATGCGTACGAGTTTCTGGACAAACTTCATCTTTTCGTTAAGTGGCATGTTCAAGCGTTTAAATAATGTAAACACCATTTTAGAGCCTTTGAATTCATGGCCATGAAAAGTCCATCCTACTTTTTTGCTGAATCGCTTAGTAGGCGCTTTGCCTATATCGTGTAGTAAAGCAGCCCATCGCAACCAGAGGTCGTCTGTATGTTTTGCAATATTATCAACCACTTCTAGTGTGTGGTAAAAATTGTCTTTATGTGTTTGTCCCTCAACTTCATCGATGCCTTTGAGAGCTGTCAATTCAGGCAATATTTTTTCTAGCAGGCCGCTTTTTTCCAATAATATAAATCCTCGAGATGGAGTAGGGCACTCCATAATTTTATGCAGTTCTGTAACAATGCGCTCGTTTGAAATTATTTTTAAACGGTGTGCTTGTTCTTTTATACTGTCATACGATGTTTTGTCGATGGTAAAGTTGAGTTGCGCTGCAAAACGTATTGCTCGTAGCATGCGCAAAGGGTCGTCGCTATAAGTAATTCCAGGTTCTAGCGGTGTACGTATAATCTTATTTTCTAAATCCTGAATACCGTTAAATGGGTCAACGAGTAATCCAAAACTTTCTGTATTTAATGAAAATGCCATCGCGTTTATGGTGAAATCGCGTCTGTTCTGGTCGTCTTCTAGCGTGCCGTCTTCAACGATGGGTTTACGGCTGCCACGGTCGTAACTTTCTTTACGTGCACCCACAAATTCAAGTTCTACATCGGCTGTTTTTATCATAGCCGTACCATAGTTTTTGAAAATAGAAACTTTGGTGCTGTCCGGCAGCATCGTTTTTACTTTTTGAGCAAGCTCGATACCGCTTCCTATCGCGAGGACATCTATATCCTGCTTTTGGCCTCGAGCCAAAAAATAATCACGCACAAATCCACCTATAACATAAACTTCCAGATTTAAGGACGCAGCTGCATCGCTTAAAATCTTAAATATGTCATGGGTTAACGCCTCTGGATAATGACTTTTAAGGTCCATTAACTTCTTATGATTTTTATGATACCGTTACTGGAAATTTGCATGATGCTAGACGGTTTAATGTCCTTGTGTACAAGCGGCAAATCCATGACATGATCCACACGTGCCTTGAGTGCTTCACTTATATCTTGAAAATGAATAGGTGTTTCTTCACCGCTTAAATTTGCACTGGTAGAAACAATGGGTTTTCTAAGTTTGCGTATCATAGACCTGCATAATGGGTCATTTGTCACGCGCACGGCAAGCGTGTTGTCTGCAGACACTACGTTTTCAGCAACGTTTTTAGGTCGGTCGAATATGATAGTAAGTGGTTTCTTGTTAACCTTAAGGACTTCCCACGCCATGTCTGGAACTTCTTCTATAATAGATTCTAGCATCTGAAAACTATCTACAAGAACGATGAGTGATTTAGATGGGTCACGCTCTTTGAGTTCGTAAATTTTTTCTACTGCATCATAATTTGATGCATCGCAACCTATCCCGTAAATAGTATCTGTAGGGTAGATGATAGTGTTTCCTTTTTTAAGGAAATCAACCGCGATGTTGATGGCCTCTCGAGGTAATTCAACCTCGGGCTCCATGGTTTTTTTGTTTGCTCGACCTTTTACAGGTTCTCTACGGTTTCTTTTTCTATCACTGTTGCGCATGGGTGCAAAATTACGGATTTTCTATCGTTAATAATTGCGTATGCTACCGATAGAGAGCTATTAATTAAAGCTATCTTTGAAGTATGATACGAGTCTTACATGTAAATGGTGAAATGGGATGGGGTGGAAATGAGCAACAGCTTGTAGACTCTATTCTTTCTTTTCCTGTAAATGAAGTGAAAAACGTAGTCTATTGTGCTGAAAATGGTGCTTTATCACGGCGTCTCTCTACAATTGATGGTGTTCAGTTAATCTACTCAAAAGTAGCCAAGTTCAAAAAAAACAAAAGTCATTTTAGAGGAGTCGTTTCTTCTATAAAACCTGATGTTATCCACATACATACAGGAAGCGCACTAACACTTTTTTACATGGCTTACCTGTTTACTGCGGTTGAAGCACGAGTCGTTTTCTCTAAAAAAGGCATGGGAAGTAGCATGAGTTTTCTGAGTAAATTAAAATATAATTTTAAGCGTATAGATGTGATTATATGCGTTTCGGATTTTATCAAAAATGCTATGGCAACTCAAATAATGTTTAGAAAAAATTTAAACAAACTTGTTGTCGTATCTGATGGAGTAAAGGAAGAACGGATACCTGTAAATAAAGGTGATTCATTTCTTGAAAAAAACACCAAAACTGTACAGCTACTGAATATAGCCAATCATACGCTTTCAAAGGATTTAGAAGTATTGGTGGACGCTATTAATTATTTAGTACGTGATTTAGGTTTCACTGACTTTTACTTACATCAAGTAGGTGCCCAAAGTCGACTCACAGAGTCCATAAAGAATCGTATTGACAACTATAATTTAACGGAATATATTAAAATGTATGATTTTGTTGAAGACGCAAGTAGTGCCTTGCACCATGTAGATATGTTAATAATGACTTCTAAAAAAGAAGGTGGTCCTTCTTGTATAATTGAAGCGATGTCACAAAAAGTAGCGGTGGTGACTACTGATGTGGGAATCGTGCCTCAAGCGATTGTTTCAAACCAAAATGGTATTGTGGCTCCTGTAAAGGATTTCAGAGGTATTGCTAATGGAATTATGCAACTATCTAAAGATCCTGATTTAAGGGAAGTCTTTGCAAATAGATCTTACGAGATTTACGCTAATAATTTTACCGCTGCTATTACTGCTCAAAAAACGCTCGACGTGTATAGA
>JANQTO010000165.1 GCA_030731685.1 Nonlabens sp. | reverse complement strand
CAGAAGGTTACTGGCACTATATGCACTATTTAACACCTGGTTTCTCTATAAGTCTGCGTAGTTATCCGCGTAAGATTAAAAACTTAGGCAAGGCACTTTACAATTTGTTGTTTATGCGTCACTATGATAATTTCATGAGAAAGCGCAAAGGGCAGGATTGGATAGATTATAAGAACGAACAGGCGATTGTGTGCACTCATGAAAAATTAGGGATTAAGGAATAAGCTCTATAGTTTTTGCATAAACCCTATCACTTTCCCAGCCACGATATAGTAAGTAGTCTGCTAGTTTTTTACGTTTAGTATATTTATTTTTCTCTGAGCTGAGCTGTTTTAACCGCTTTCGCGAAAGCGTATCAAATACAGCCTCATAATCTTCTATATGAATCTCTTTAAGTGCAATCTCTATGTTGCGCTTACTTATTCCTCGAGCCTTGAGCTCGCTTGTAATGCGCCTAATTCCCCAAGATTTTATACGGAATTTACCTCTGGCAAAACTGGCTGAAAACCTCGTTTCGTTTAAGAAATCATGTTGCAGTAGATGCATGATAATCTCGTCCTGCGCGAGTGGAATCATGTTCATTTTATGGAGCTTAGTTTCCACCTCTTTATGGCATCGCTCCTGATAAGCGCAATAGCGTTCCATAGCACGCATAGCTTGTTCTATCGTAAATGATTCTTGCTGCATTTAGCAAAGGTACATATGATTTTGCAACCGAATAATTTTGTTAGCTCAACCTACTTTTTTGATATTTATTGGTATACATAGTTTAGCGACTATGAATTTCTATACAAAAAACGGGCTATCAGTATGATAGCCCGCTGGTTTTAGGTTTAAGTTAACTGTCTAAAATCTACTATATCCCGAAGTCGTAGTTGATACGCAGTCCTATCATCATGAGGTTTATCTTACCTAGGAACGGTTCACCCGTAGTCTGGTTAGAAGCGTTGAGCACGCTGTTGTTGATAAAGTCAATCGGTTGGTTCTGGTTGTACTGTATCAAGCTGGAGCCTTGGTTATCGCTTAAGTCGTTAAGGCCATATTCAACGAATGCCCCGATATATAGCCAGTGACCGGTTGTGATCTGTTCCTTCACCCCTAATTCTACAAACGCGTTGTAGCTAGGTTTGATTTCTAGGTCTTTATCGGTAAACTCGATATTTTCAAAAGTTCCAAAACCTGCAAAACGAGGAGCTGTAAGTTCCCCATTGAAACGTTCAAAATAACCAGAGGTCACAAGACTGTTTGCACTGCCGGTAGACTTAGAGCCCACAAAAAAGTTTGCGCTCGCACCCAGTTTTGAATAGAAACGTGTCTGGTTGCCGCTGGTTTCGTACTGCACACTTACCGGTATTGAAAGTAGCACGCTTTGCTGCTTCTCCTCATAATTGGTCAGGTTGTACCTAAATTCAAAAGACTCACCTTCCTGATCTGTTGTATTCTCTACGTCCCTGTAAGAACCTACGGTATTGCCAGTTTGGATATAACTTATTCCCAGACCACTATGGATACTCCAGTTGTCGTTCAATCCCGCTGCGATTCCCAGATTGATACCGGCGCTGGGTTCAGACACAGATTTAACTCCACTCTGTCCGTCAGCATTGAGCTCTGCAAAATAGAACGTGCTACCGGCATATGCTCTCCATTGCTGTTGAGCACTCCCTAGCTGCATGGTTATGCAGGCTAGGGCCAGTGTCATTGAAATTTTATTGAATAGACTCATTTCTTTACGTTTAAAATATGGTTGATTACTCATGTTCTTAGTTCTTAATGAAGTTAACAGATTGTGACCTTGCCTGTGTTATTAATACCAATCTGTACATTCCTACCGGCAGGCTTTCAGAAAGCTCTATGGCAGTATCAACTCCATCTACACGTACCGTGTATAGATACTGACCACTTGCTGAGTAAAGCTCATATCGCGCGTTGTCCAGTTCTGAAGTAGGGTAGTCAGCTCTTACATTTAACTTGCGACCGCTTATCACCGGGTTTTCAAGTACGGTAAGCGAGAACGTATTGCCTAACGATATTGTAGACACACATGTCTGTAATACCTCACCGGTAGTAGTTGTCATCCTTACGTAGTACAACGCAGTTGGGTCTAGGACATCAGTTGCGTTATCACCTTCAGAGAAGAACTGCTGCGTTCCTACACGTCTGTCGTTTTTAAACCATTCGTACGCTACAAAGCTGTAACCGCCGTTATTAGCCGGGTTGTTGTTTACGACCAGTACATTATTGTATTTCTGCTCTACGATGGCGTCAAACTGGAACCTGCGTTCTACGGTAATGTTATATGTTCTTGTAACCATGCCATTTTCAGCAGTTACAATAACCTGTTGCCTGTAAATTCCTGGTCTAGGTGTGTTTATGGTAAACGTTGCACCAGGATTGAATGTAGCCGAGTCGTTATTTGTAAGTTCTACATCTACAAAATCAGCACTGTCATCACAATCTATAAGGTAGTAGATTTCACTATCTGGGTTATTGATAACATCGCCACTTATGGTTATTGCATCCAGATCAGCATTATCACCTAGGTAAACTTCTAATCTACGTTGTACCTGTTGTGCAGGTAAGAAGTTTCCATTACCTGGCTGTGATGCCGTGATAAGGATTTCCCCTTGGTCAAGTAAGGTTACAAATCCTGTTGCACTTACTGTTGCCGCTGGGCTGGCACCTGTAAAACTAAAGGTGTAGGTAAGAGGCAGTCCGGAAGATGCGCTTGCGTTTATCTGGAAATCTGGATCTACAAATAACCTTCTACGCATTAATGGGTCAAAGGTTATCGTTTGTTCAGCTCTTCCTATAGTCATCGTTGCTGTACGTGTAACAGTATTACAGGTAGCGTTTGCAGATGTTATCGTGGCCGTTACCACATAAGTACCTGCATTTGTCTGACCGTTATTAGTGTAAACAACAGTTGCCGTACTTGGAATATTCTGCACAAAAATTGATTGCGCCGTTCCATTAAACGTAAAGTTTGCGTTGTCAAAAGTCGCTCCTGTAATATCGCTAGGCGTGATGTTGATTACAAACGATTCCTCGTCAGAACAGTCACCACTAGGGTCCTGCGCATATACAAATAACGTCTGGCTAGCAGTTATTACGGAGCCTGCACTTATAAGAGTTCCATTGCCACCTGGGAATGTGAAGTAGTTACCTACAGGTAGTGCCGGCAGCACGTACTGGTCACAAATAGTAACATCGGCAATAGGCGCAACGACAGGAGAGTTATTGATAGTCAGTTGGAAAGCAACCTGTGCACTACAACCTGCGCTGTTTGCGTCATAAGCATAAAGAGTCACTGGGTACGATGCAAAATCTGCAAAGTTTAGGGTAGTACCTTCCGCGAAAGCGGTACCATTACCACCAGGCTGCGTGTAATATTGCTGTGCTCCCGTTAAGAAATTACCAGTTATGGTAGGCAATGTAAACGTGTCACACTGCGTAGCGTTTGCAATCGCGTTGATAGCGAGACGCTCTATAACGATAAGCTGTGTTTGTGTACTTACGTTTCCGTTACCATCGTCATAAGTCCATGTTACCGTTCTTGTCGCATTTATAGGGAAGGTAGCACTTGTGGTTGCAGTAATAGTCCCTACACAATTATCTGTCGCAGTAGGCGCAGTTAGTGAACTAACGTCACAGTTAAATGTCAGACTAGGTAGAGCCGCCATGGTTGCAACCGGAGCCGTAGTATCATCTATGACCACGTTCTGTGTTTGCGTAGCGGTGTTTCCATTAGCATCAGTATAGGTCCATGTAACTACAGTTGTAGTTCCCTCGCCTGTGATAGGGAATATCGCATCGCTTGTTACCGTTACGGTTCCACCACAGTTATCGGTCGCTGTAGGAGCTACTAAGCTTGTAACTTCACATTGTGCGGTTACCGCAGCAAGAACAGCAAGAGTAGGCACCGGAGCGTCGTTATCTTCTATGGTAACATTAACCGTAGACGATTGTGGGCAGTTGCCGTTTGTTGTATAGGTAACCACATAGCTTCCTAAAATCGAAGCATCCAAATCAATGACACCCGTAGTTGCGTTTATAGCTAGACCAGTGGTAGAAGTAAACGTTCCACCAGCAAGACCAGTTACCGTAGGGGTTGGGTCCGTACCGTTAGGACAATATGTCGCTGCGCTGTAGTTAAAAGCAGGGTTGTCCAGAGGCTGTATGTTTACCGTGAATGACTCCTGGTCCGTACAGCTGCCGTTAGTTGCATACACAAATAGTGTTTGCGTAGCGGTAATGACCGTACCAGCAGCAACCATGTTACCGTTACCACCAGGGAACGTAAAGTAGTTCCCTACAGGTAGTGCAGGTAATACATACTGGTCACATGCAGTAACAGCTGCTATAGGAGCAATTACCGGCGTTGCGTTTATGGTAAGTGTAAAACTTCTTTCCGCACTACAACCTGCTCCATCCGTATCATAAGCATAAAGAGTCACTGGGTACGATGCAAAATCTGCAAAGTTTAGGGTAGTCGCTTCCGCGAAAGCGGTACCGTTACCACCAGGCTGCGTGTAATATTGCTGAGAACCTGTTAGGTAATCACCGGTTATCGTAGGTAATGTGAACGTATCACAAGCCGTTACGTTTGCAATGGCATCGATTGCTCTGCGTTCTATGATTACGAGCTGGCTTTGCGTAGTTACGTTACCGTTACCGTCGTCAAAACTCCACATAACAACCCTAGTTGTATTAATAGGGAATGTAGCCGTTCCAGTTACCGTACCCACACAATTATCAGTTGCAGTAGGTGGCGTTAATGAAGTTACCACACAGTTAAACACAAGGTCTGGTAACGTAGCAGCATCTACTACCGGAGCAGTCACATCATCTAAGATGACGTTTTGTGTTTGTGTAGATATGTTACCGTTACCATCGTCATAAGACCAAGTAACTACCGTAGTTCCCTGTGCCGTTATAGGTAACATCGCGTCGCTTGTAACAGTTACCGTAGCATTGCTACAGTTGTCTGTAGCAGTAGGCGCAGTAAGGCTGGTTATTTCACACTCTGCAGTAACATCAGCAAGCACAGCTACATCTGGAGTAGGGGCGGTTACGTCATCAATGATTACATTTTGTGTTTGCGTGGAGATGTTTCCATTACCATCGTTATATGACCAAGTAACTACGGTTGTTGTTCCTTCACCCGAGATAGGTAACATCGCGTCGTTGGTTACCGTTATAGTAGCATTACTACAGTTGTCAGTTGCAGTAGGCGCAGTAAGACTAGTTACTTCACACTCTGCGGTAACATCAGCAAGCACAGCTACGTCTGGTGTAGGTGCAGTTACGTCGTCAATGATTACATTTTGTGTTTGTGTAGATA
>JANQTO010000164.1 GCA_030731685.1 Nonlabens sp. | reverse complement strand
GGATGGTAAAGATTCCAGCGTTCTTAAAAAAACCACTTTGGAGGTGTAAGGCTGAAACAATTCATCAGTGATTGAATACTCGTCTAGCTTAACATCTAAATTAGTATTTATTTCATTAGAAAAAGCTGGTCGTTTATTCAATAGACTTGTATTTGCCGGAGAAAACTGAATTACACTTAGGACAATTCCAACTGAAAAGACAATAGATTTACTATGGGATATATTGGTAAAATTTATCATAAAAAGACTTGATATAGATGTAATGTCGGTAACTAGATAAAGAACAAATTTAAAGTTAATCCAGATTCCATTTACAATTATAACATAAAAGATTAAATATGTTTAGGAAAGTTATCCTGACATTGATTTTCTTGATTTATGCCTAATTGATAAATTACAAAATCTTGAAATAGCTGACGAAGTTGTTTCATCGAACGCCCAAATTAAAAAATAAAAAAGTCCAACACCTATGTGTTGGACTTTGATTTAAGCTTGTCCCGTGGGGCCAAAATTTAAAGGTATAGGAGGTTGCTCATAATCCTTAATCACTCCATGTGCATTTTCAAACTTTGCAACGTTGTCTGCTAGTGCCTTTGCAAGTCGCTTCGCATGTTGCGGGGTAAGAATTATGCGAGACTTTACCTTAGACACTGGATTACCAGGCATGATATTTACAAAGTCCACCACAAACTCAGACACTGAGTGATTAATAATAGCTAGGTTACTATACTGACCTTCAGCAATGACTGCGTCCACTTCAATATTTATTTTACCCTGCTCGTTTTGATTATTTGCTGCCATATTATCCTAAATTTTCTTGGGGCTCTGGTTTCTTATCTAAAAGTTTTTCAAACTCTTCTTTAGAACCTACGATGATGTCATCATAATTACGCATCCCTGTACCTGCTGGGATTCTATGCCCTACAATAACATTTTCTTTGAGTCCTTCTAGATAATCTACTTTACCATTAACAGCAGCTTCATTAAGAACTTTTGTTGTCTCTTGGAACGATGCTGCACTTATGAATGACTTGGTCTGTAGAGACGCTCTTGTAATACCTTGCAATACAGGCTCTGCTGTTGCGGGGTTTACGTCACGAGCTGCAACTAGGTTGCTGTCATTACGCTTCAGAATGGAATTTTCATCTCTCAACTGTCTTGCAGTAACAAGCTGTCCTTCTTTCAAGTTTTCAGAATCACCTGCGTCTTCAACCACTTTCATTCCATAAAGTTTATCATTTTCTAGAATGAAGTCTTCTTTATGTACAAGTTGGTTTTCTAAGAACATACCATCTCCCGGATCTACGATTTTGACTTTACCCATCATTTGTCTTACAACAACTTCAAAGTGTTTGTCATTAATCTTCACACCTTGTAAACGATATACTTCCTGAACTTCATTCACAAGATACTGTTGAACAGCGCTTGGTCCTTTAATTGCAAGAATATCTTTAGGCGTTATAGAACCATCAGAAAGTGGCATACCTGCACGTACGTAGTCATTTTCTTGAACAAGAATTTGATTAGATAGCTTTACGAGGTACTTCTTCACATCGTCAGACTTAGAAGTAACACTGATTTCTCTGTTACCTCTCTTAATCTTACCAAATGAAACAACACCATCTATCTCACTTACTACAGCTGGGTTAGAAGGGTTACGAGCTTCAAATAGTTCTGTTACACGTGGTAAACCTCCTGTAATGTCACCAGCCTTAGCCGATTTTCTAGGGATTTTAACAAGTACACGACCTACTTTAATCTTCTCCTTATCGTTTATCATAAGGTGGGCTCCTACAGGTAAATTGTATGAGATTTGTGATTCACCTTTAGAATCTACAATGTGTAAGGTAGGAATTAATTTCTTGTTTCTCGATTCAGAAATTACTTTCTCCTCATAACCAGTTTGCTCATCAGTCTCCACTTGGAAAGTAACACCTTGAAGGATGTTTTCAAACTTAATCTCTCCAGCAAATTCTGAAATGATTACACCGTTAAATGGATCCCATTTAGCAATCACATCACCTTTCTTAATTTTAGAACCTGCGTTTGAATACAGCTCAGCTCCATAAGGAATTAAATTACTGTTTAATAGTAACCCTGTAGTTGCGTGCATTACTTTAGACTCTGCTGTACGGGATATTACTACCTGTACTGCTTGTCCATCGCTATTCTCACCATTCACTGTTTTAAGGTCTTCTATCTCTAGAATACCGTCGTTCTTAGCAACAATAGTATTTTCTTCAGAAACGTTACCTGCAACACCACCTACGTGGAATGTACGCAACGTAAGCTGCGTTCCTGGCTCTCCAATAGATTGTGCTGCAATAACTCCTACTGCCTCACCTCTCATTACCATTCTATTAGTAGCAAGGTTGCGTCCGTAACAAGTAGCACAAACTCCTTTTTTAGCTTCACACGTAAGCGCTGAACGTACTTCAACAGACTCTAATCCTGATGCTTCAATGGCGTCAGCTATATCCTCATCAATAAGTTCACCAGCAGCAACAAGAACTTCTTGCGTAGCTGGGTCAAGTATATCGTGAAGTGCGTTACGTCCTAGTACACGAGCACCTAAACGTTCCATTACTTCTTCATTCTTCTTAAGCGGTGATACTTCTATACCTCTTAATGTTTCACAATCTACCGTGTTAACGATAACATCCTGTGCAACGTCATGTAAACGACGTGTTAGATAACCAGCATCTGCCGTTTTAAGAGCGGTATCTGCAAGTCCTTTACGCGCACCGTGTGTTGAGATAAAGTATTCAAGAATGGATAGTCCTTCCTTAAAGTTAGAAAGAATAGGATTCTCAATAATTTCTCCACCACCAGAGTTAGACTTTTTAGGCTTAGCCATAAGTCCACGCATACCTGTAAGCTGGCGTATCTGTTCTTTAGATCCACGAGCACCAGAGTCAAGCATCATGTACACCGAGTTGAAACCTTGCTGGTCTTCTCTAATGTTTTTCATTGCAAGTTCTGTAAGCTGCGCATTTGTTGCAGTCCAAACATCAATTACCTGATTGTAACGCTCGTTTTGCGTTATCAGACCCATACCGTAGTTTGAACGTATTGCATCAACTTTAGAATTTGCCTGGTCAATCATAGATTGCTTTTCTTTAGGAATCATAATATCTCCAAGGGAGAATGATAATCCGCCGCGGAATGCAAACCCGTAACCTAAATCTTTAATCTCATCTAGGAAAGCAGCCGTTCTAGGAACATCTGTCACCTTTAAAATATCACCAATGATATCACGAAGTGCTTTTTTGGTAAGAACTTCATTTATATAACCTGCTTCATCTGGCACTTTCTCGTTAAAGATTACACGACCAGCAGTAGTTTCAATAATTTCAGATTTATAGCTACCGTCTTTTTGTAAAAGACTGATTCTAATTTTTATAGGCGCGTTAATATCTACACGCTTTTCATTAAAGGCAACGATAAGTTCTTCTGGACCATAAAAAGTAAGTCCTTCTCCCTTAACTGGGTGACCTGGCTCTGATCTACGCAACTTTGTCATGTAGTACAGTCCAAGTACCATGTCTTGAGACGGTACAGCAATAGGGCTACCATTTGCTGGGTTCAGAATGTTATGAGATGCAAGCATCAATAACTGACATTCCAAAATTGCTTCAGGGCCTAACGGAAGGTGAACTGCCATTTGATCTCCATCAAAATCGGCATTAAATGCAGTACACACTAATGGGTGTAACTGAATTGCTTTTCCTTCAATTAATTTAGGCTGGAACGCTTGTATACCTAGTCTGTGAAGTGTTGGAGCACGGTTTAGCATGACTGGGTGTCCTTTAAGAACATTCTCTAAGATATCCCAAACTACAGGCTCTTTCTTATCTATAATTTTCTTTGCAGATTTTACCGTCTTAACGATACCGCGCTCAATAAGCTTACGTATAACGAAAGGTTTATAAAGCTCAGCTGCCATATCCTTAGGGATACCACATTCATAAAGTTTAAGCTCAGGTCCTACAACAATTACCGAACGTGCTGAATAATCTACACGCTTACCAAGTAAGTTTTGACGGAAACGCCCTTGCTTACCTTTTAGGGAATCAGAAAGTGATTTAAGTGGTCTGTTAGAATCTGTCTTTACAGCACTAGATTTTCTAGTATTGTCGAGTAATGAATCTACAGCTTCCTGCAACATTCGCTTCTCGTTACGCAAGATTACTTCTGGAGCTTTAATCTCCATCAATCTTTTCAAACGGTTGTTACGTATAATTACACGACGGTATAAATCATTAAGGTCAGACGTTGCAAAACGTCCACCATCTAGAGGCACAAGTGGTCTCAATTCTGGTGGTATAACTGGAATTACCTTAAGGATCATCCATTCTGCTTTATTTTCTCTAAGCTCGTTAGATTCTTTTAAAGCCTCAACAACCTGAAGTCTTTTTAAAGCCTCTGTTTTACGTTGTTTACTAGATTCGTGATTTGCTTTGTGACGTAGGTCATAAGAAAGCGTGTCTAAATCTATACGCTGTAACAAATCAATCAAACACTCAGCACCCATTTTAGCGATAAACTTATTAGGGTCTGTATCGTCTAAATAAAGATTTTCTTGTGGCAACTCATCTAAGATGCTTAAATATTCTTCTTCCGTTAAGAAGTCAAGTTTCTTAAGTGGTTCGCCTTCTTCATTTTTAGCGATACCTGGTTGAATTACTACATAACGCTCGTAGTAAATAATCATGTCCAGGTTTTTAGATGGCAATCCTAGTAAATACCCAATTTTATTAGGCAAACTACGGAAATACCAAATGTGAGCAACAGGAACAACAAGATTAATGTGTCCTATGCGGTCACGGCGCACTTTTTTCTCAGTAACCTCTACACCACATCGGTCACAAACGATTCCCTTATAACGTATGCGTTTGTACTTTCCACAGGCACACTCGTAATCCTTAACAGGACCGAAAATGCGCTCACAGAAAAGCCCATCCCTTTCAGGTTTGTGGGTACGATAGTTAATCGTTTCTGGTTTTAACACTTCACCTTTTGACTCAGCAAGAATCGATTCGGGAGATGCTAGACCTATGGAGATTTTTGAAAATCTCTTTGGTGTTGGGTTGTCTTTATATCCAGCCATAATGATGGTACTATTTTAAGTTAAATTGTAAGGTGTTGTGGTTGTTCCGCTTTCGCGAAAGCGAAATAACCACAGCCTTACTTATAAAATTAATCCTCGAGTCTCAAGTCTAATCCTAGACCTTTGAGTTCGTGCATTAATACATTAAACGATTCAGGTAGACCTGGCTCAGGCATAGGCTCACCTTTTACGATTGCTTCGTACGTTTTGGCGCGACCTATCACGTCATCAGACTTCACGGTTAAGATTTCACGTAGTGTACTCG
>JANQTO010000163.1 GCA_030731685.1 Nonlabens sp. | reverse complement strand
CGCCTATGCGCACCACATACAGCGTTTAATGATTACAGGCAATTATGCACTGCTCACCATGACAGACCCATCACTGGTAGATGAATGGTATCTGGGAATTTATATAGACGCTATAGAATGGGTAGAAATTACCAATACACGCGGTATGTCGCAATGGGCTGACGGCGGCATCGTTGCGACAAAACCCTATGTTTCCAGCGGTTCTTATGTTTATAAAATGGGAAACTATTGCAGCAGTTGCCATTATAAAGTAACCCTTAAAAATGCCGAAGAAAACGCTTGTCCATTCAATTCACTTTATTGGAATTTTTTAGAAACAAAGAAAGAATACTTCAAAACGAATCAACGCATGAATATGATGATGGGTTTATTAAACAAAATGAATCCTGAAACCATAGCAAATCACCAAGCAAGAGCGCAAGATATTATGAATAATCCTGAGAATTATTGAAAAAAAACGTAACCTGTTAAATGTTAATATTGTTTTAATTCCGAATTCATTAACAAATACCGCTGTAGGAAACTACTACTTTTGACTCATAACCTTTAAAACTAAATATTATGAGAAGTTTACTTTGGCTTGTTGCCGTAATTTGTGTAATCGTGTGGTTGTTAGGTCTTCTAGGAGTCCTAGGTACCGGAATGTCAACTGGTGGCCTTATCCACGTATTGCTAGTTATAGCGGTAATTGTAATTTTAATTAACATTATATCTGGCCGTAAGCCTCTATAATCCTTAAAACCTCTATTATGTTAAAGAAAATTGTAGTAGTTGCATTAATGGCAACGTTTGTAACTGGTCTAACCAGCTGTAGAGAAGATAAATCAACTGTAGAAAAAGTTGCAGATGATATTGAGGACGCGGTAGATTAATCGCTTATTCCTCTAAATAGAAAAGCTGCCCTAACGGGCAGCTTTTTTTCAATTCCACCAAATTGAATTATTGTACAGTAACATTAAAAGTTACTTGAGCATCAGTCTCGCCACCAGCACCTGTTAAGGTATTGTCATTAGGTTTTGTAGGTTCGTGTCTTAAAACAACAGTCATGGTCCCTGTTCCAGCTGCTGCTGTTTGTAGATTAAATCTCAAACCTAGCGGGTTGCCTGCGGTATCTACATCTGTTTTTGCTATGGTGACACCAGAAGCAGTCGTTAGGTAAAACACTTCATGTTCTAGACTCTCGTCCTGTACTTCTAGGGTAATATCTTCTACTGGAGATTCTAATTCGTTCAAGAATCTGGTTGAACCTAGATAGCTTGCATTTGCTAGAATATTACCTGTTATAGTATTTACAGGTAGGTTAGGTCCATCGCCATCGCTGTCTACAGAGCGTAAAATGACCACATTATTAGGGTCGGTACTGTTAGTCATAGTTACCTCAACGGTAGTAATTACTTCTTCTTCGTTAATAATTTGCGGCACGTCGTCGTCATTACAAGAAATGGCAAAGAGTGCAATTGCTAAAATTAGGATTTTTTTCATAGTTGTAAATTTAATTGTGGTGAAGGGTTAAAAGTTATAGTGGAATTGGATGTTGAAATTGGTTCCTACCTCGTCAGCATAAAAGCGCTGTCTATTTAAGTAGTTGCGGTAGGATGTGTTGAATATGTTGCTGGCTACGACGCTTACACCTGCGGCTCCTCGTAATCCTAAAAAATTATCCTTCTCAAAATTCAATCCCAAGTCCCAAAGGCTAAATGACGCTGGAGATTCTGAAATACGAACCGTTTCATTGCTAAAACTTCCATCGTTTTGTGGAACAGCCACTTCATAGTCATAATTTGGAAATCGGGTTTGTTTTAAGACGGTTTGATTCGATACAAATAAATCTATTCCGTGAAACACATCAAAAAAAGTAAGCCTATTACTGAACTGTACTGGCGGCATGTCTATAAGTGGCTCGTTGTTAGTTTGATTTTGACCTCTTAGATAAGAAAACCTGCTATCGATATGTGCGACTTTTTTGACCAAGTACGTCAATTCATTATCAGTATCGGTTTGCTCAACAGCTATTTTGTTGAAAAAATCATAGCCTAGAGCAACATCAACTCCAGCGATTTGGGCATTAACCTGTTCGTACTGATATACAGGAAAAGCGCCACGTATGGTAGTCTCAATACCAGTAGGTATAAGCTGAATAAAATTTTGAATACTATTCACATACGGGTTCACCTCTACGTCGAGATGACCAACATTTGCGTGAAATGTGGTGTTGAGTTTAAAAGATTGTTCCTTTTCAAGGTCAAGTCTCCCTAGCTCTATTGTTGCAAGCGCGTGGTGCAGCCCATCGCTAAATAGCTCACTAGGATTTGGCGCCCGATTTGCGGTACTTATATTTATAGCTACATCATAATGCTCGTTAAAAACGCGCTTTGCACCTGTTGTAAAAGCAAAAAGGTCATACGCAAAAACAGGATTTGTAAGGATTTGATTCCCTTGTTCGCCTATTTCAAATTGCGGGTATTGCACGTCATATCCTAAACCTTCCCACCTACTTTGCAAATAAAATTTTGTAGCGTCTATCTCAAAACGGTCGTATCGCAAGCCGGCATCAATAATCCATTTATTATTTGGTTTATAGACTATGCTCGTGAACGCGCCCAGCTTGTTGGAGTTGTAGTCTGGAATAAGCCTACGCACACCCGTATCAGGATTTGGTGTATTTGTTTGAAAAGTTCCGTCTATGCCTGTTTCAATCGTTACTTGTGGCAATGCATCTATCAAGAAATGAACAGCGCCTGAATGGGTCAACAAATCAATATCAAGTGCTGCACGGTTTGCATTTGTCCCGCGGCGTATATCAAATTCCAATCTATTGTTGAACTGTAGGGAATATGTTCCTGTAAGTTTACCTAAACCTACAAACCGTTTATAACCGCTAGCCTGCAAGGCATGGTGTGCTACTTCTTGTCTAGGCGCGTCTATTGCATACGTAAAATCATTAATTGTAGCTGGTTGACCTGCATTTATGCTCGTGACCAAATCTGCCACATTACCTATGTGCGATGCCCGTAAAATACCTATACGTGCGTCATAATAGTTATAATTTACATCAAAACCGTATGCTACAGCATGGAAACCTGTATTAAAGTGAAACGCATTTGTTTTGCTGCCCGTGTTGCTAAGCACATAACTAGGAGCCTCATAATCTCCTAATCGCTTTGTGGTAAATGTGGCCTGCTGGAACCAACCAGACTTACGATACCTTTCTAGCTGACCTGTAAGTGTGCCGCCACGACCATTAGACTGTCCTTGTAAGGTTATGCTACCACTTAAAGTATCCTTGCGCAAATACCTGGCCGGTTCTATAAGAATAGTTCCGCCTATGGCATCGCCGCCATAACGCAGGGCACTTGCACCTTTCACAACCTGTATGGAGCGAGCAGTGTTCACATCTATATTAGGAGCATGCTCCACGCCCCATTCCTGGTCCTGCTGCCTCAAACCATTATTTACAATGGCAACCCTACTGCCGTAAAGCCCATGAATAATAGGTTTCACAACGCTGTTACCTGTTTTAAGTGATGTAACACCTTGCACAGTTTCAAGTGCATCGCCTAGTGTAGCACCGCGAAACTGTTGCAGAGTTTCCTGATTAATACGCGTGCTGGACTGAGAGCTCTCATGGTCGTCATGAACATCTACCAGAACTTTGACAGCTTGTAGCTGGTCTATATGGTGCTCTAGATAAATATCCTGCTCCTTGTTTTTTAAAATCGCAACGGTAAGTTCTTTAGGTTCACAATCTATATGTGCTACATACAGTGTGTAAGTGCCTGCGCAAAGTTTGTCTATGACGTAGTTGCCGTTTTCATTCGTTTTAAACGAACGGTTTACTTCTTTGACATACAGCTGTGCCGCAACAAGCGGTTGCCCGTCGTGAAAATCAATGACTCTACCTTTTAACGTGTAGGTGCATTCTTGTGCATTTGTAAACATGGCTGCAACGAGCATGAGTACAAACACGTAGTTTTTAAAATACATAGTGCTTAATTATTACTTAGGGGTCTATCGACCCTTTAAACGAGCGTTTAACAAGTAATAACGGGTGGTGGTCTTACTGGATAGAAAGATTTTGGAGAATCCGCTTTCGCGAAAGCGTAATAAATAGCAACATCCTGAATAACTTCAAATGCGGGAAGTGGTTCAAACTGCAAACCACCTGAAAGAATCGCTGGAGTTTGCTGAGAATGATGCACAAGGGTACAAATAGAACAGTCAGCGCCATCATCATCGTGGCTAAAACTGTGAAGCGCCATTGCCTGTACTCCAACGAAAACTAGGAATAATAGAAACGCGACATGTTTCTGTATTTTGTACATAGCACAAATATAACGCAAGCCGATACAAAAAAAATTAACAGAATGTTAAAAAAAAAGCTGCCCTAAGGCAGCTTCTAAACACTAAACTAAACCAACTCAAATTAGTTTCCGTAGAAGTACACGGAGTTTGCACCTGCTAGCATGTTGTTAACTACTGGTGCGATATTTCCACCAGTGCTATAGTTTGTGAACGCGAGAACACGACCGCCACCGTTTGCTGCCTCTGCAACATAAATCGTGTTTGTAGCAGTGTCATAGTCTACTGCTACTGGATTTCCCAGTAATGTTGCAGCACCTGCAACACGTGTTTGTGTTGCAACGCCTAATGTACCACCGTTAGCTACACCTGCAAATTGTGCAGTGAAGTTTGGAATAACGTGGAAACCTCCATCATTAGCATCCATGGCGCTTCCTATATCTGTCATAACTAAAATGTTATCCTGCGCATCATAAGCAAGACCGTGAGTTCTTACAATTCCTTCAATTGTAATTCTTTTACTTGCAGCAACTGCACCGTTTGTTGTATTTGTTGTAAAGTTTGAAAATACAGCTAGGTCGCTTGATTGGTCTACTACTGCATACATGTCATTCCCTATAAACTCTATCGCCCATAATGGGAAAGCTACTTGAACAGTATTTCTTAGAGTTAGGTTGCTACCATTTTTTGTGTAAACGATTAGTTCATTAGCAGCATTATCTGCAACTACAACGACATTACCATTAACAGCAATTGCACGTGGACTATCTAGGTCTGCACTACTTGAAGTTCCTGTGATAGCGGTAGTCGCCCCTGTTAACTGCGCTTGAATGTTCCCGAAAACAGAAACGTAGTCCTCACTACGCGAAACTACAAGTAGTTCATTTGTAGTTGGGTCGTAAACAACACCTTCGTTTGATGTTGAAACAGTAGTAAGTGTAGAAGTTTGAACACCACCTGCAGCCGCAAAGTCGTAAACAGTTACGTTACCACTTGCTCCATTAGTTGCATATAGCTCTGCTCTTGATTGAACGGGAGTTCCGTTGTTGTCATCGTCATTACATGACGTAAAAATTAAAGCCGTTGCGGCCATTGCGATTGTGAAAATTGATTTTTTCATAG
>JANQTO010000162.1 GCA_030731685.1 Nonlabens sp. | reverse complement strand
ACACGACATTAATTAGACCAAAAAGCTATTCAGAGCGCACTATTTACAGCAGTTTGGAATTAATTAAAAACTTAAAATACCATGATAAATCGTTACAGAGACTGACTGAACAGCTTTTAACAAACAATCAAATCATGGCAGACTTTAAGCACAGTGCATTTCAATATTATGTGGAACATGCTGCTAACCTTGATAATCGACTGTTAACGGTTTATATGGAGCCCTTATTATATAGATTTGAAGCGATGCAAGAGCTCGTAAAACATGGATATGCTAACCTTATACCGCCATCATATTTAGAACAACAGGAGTTTGAAAAACTTGCAGCTTATTTTTATGTTTATGAAGATGAAGGTACAGAGGAATTTACCCTAGAGAAATTAGGAGGCGTGATGATTCAAGGCAAGGAGTATTCGTGTTACTCTTCTAAATTCAACTATTATGAAGATGAAGCTAAATATCTAGTGATGGTAGAACGCAAGGACATTACGCTAGACGACTTAATGTTACCACAAGTTTATCTACCATATGAAGTAGTTACCGACGATACGTGGGAAAATGTTGCCACCGCGTATATTCAAAATATGGAGGATTAAAATAAGTACGCTTTCGCGAAAGCGGACTCACTACAACTGTACCACACCTATTACAGAATCTGCAGTATTTGCACATTTGAAAGTGCTTGCGGCGTTGTTGTATATTTGCCGCCTGAAACCAACGTATGGACAATCTCAAAAGAGCAGTGATATTCATGCTGCTCAGTACCAGTGCCTTTGCCGTAATGAATGCCCTGGCAAAATTTCTAAAAGAATTTTCTACGTTTGAGTTGGTTTTTTTTAGGTCACTTGGTACACTGGTTATAACTATGACATTGTTGACCGTTTACAAGATTCCATTATTGGGGAATAAAAAAGGATTGTTGATTGCGAGAGGTATTTTAGGAACCTTGTCGCTGTTACTTTTCTTCGGCTCCTTGAAGTCTTTACCTGTGGGAACAGCCGTTACGTTGCGCTATCTATCACCTGTATTTGCTGCTATTTTTGCCCTTGTTTTTTTAAAGGAACGTATCAGGCCAGTACAGTGGTTATTTTTTATGATATCTTTTGTGGGCGTGCTCGTTATCAAAGGATTTGATGAACAAGTAGAATTTGTTGGATTGGTGCTGGTTGTTTTATCTGCCATAGTTCTGGGGTCTGTATATGTAGTGATTTCTAAAATAGGCAAGCAGGACCATCCGCTGGTTATTGTGAATTATTTCATGGCTATAGGCGTTCTTGTAGGTGGTGTTTTAGCGCTTTCAGACTGGAGAAATCCGGTAGGTATGGAATGGGTCATACTGGGCAGTTTAGGTGTTGTAGGCTTCATAGGTCAGTATTTTATGACCAAGGCATTTCAAATAGCCAGTACCACCCAAGTTGCACCGTTAGCGTATCTCGAAGTTATCTTTACAGTGCTGCTGGGCATCTTGTGGTTCAGTGACTCATACACATATCTAGCGATTATAGGTATTTTGCTCGTTTTAACAGGCCTGCTGTGCAATCTGTACTACAAATCCCGTATCGTTAAATAGGAGGACATTCTATCTGAAGTATCTACAATTTGAGTTGCTATATAGATACTTTCAGTGAATGTTGGAATAAGAGAGGAATTATCGTTAAATTTGGACGACCAAATTGGTTAACCAGTTTTAATAACGATTGCGTTACCTTATGATACTTAAAAAAATTGCTTTTATTTTGTTCGTACCTTTTGTAATGAGCTGTGCGGCGCAAAAAAACGCTCCATATACCGCTAAGCTTCTACTATCTGAAAACGGTATCGCACAGTTTACTTCTTCTAAAAACGAGCTTGTAACTGGTTCATTGTCTGCATTAGATGAAGACGTTGTAACGATATTAGCGCAACCTGTAATTATACCACAACCTACAGATGCTGGCGGTGGCTACTCACACGAAAAGCATAAACAAAATTATGCTGAGCTCTATAAAGTTGCAATATCACAGAGACTAGCGCCCAGCAGTCAAAAGATTGCATATATCAAAGAGATGTTCACTGGCTATAGTGCGATGTATAAAAAACTACCACTACACCCTAAGCGCAAAGAAAATCACCCAGCAGGGAAGCTGTTTTGGCAAGGTTTGAACGAAACCGTGTGGTTGTTCTACACGATACAGTCATATGATTTGAGTAAAGAATTCTTAACTGCTAGCGAGCAAAAAGCTATTGAAAATGACCTTTTAAGACCTATGGTAAAGTTCTTAAGCGAGGACAGCTACGAGACCTTTAATAAAATTCATAATCATGGAACTTGGTCTGTGGCTGCAGTAGGCATGACCGGCTTTGTGCTTAACGATAAAGACATGGTAGACCGCGCCATTTATGGAAGTAAGAAAGATGGTAAAACAGGTTTTATTGCACAAATAGACGCCCTTTTTTCCATAGACGGCTTTTATGCTGAAGGTCCTTATTACCACCGTTACGCCATGCTGCCATTCATCGCGTTTGCCGAAGCTATTGAGAAAAATAAACCAGAGGTAAATATTTTTAATCATAAAAATAGCTTACTTAAAAAAGCGGTTACAACGCTAGTACAACTTACCGACGAAAGCGGAACTTTTTATCCCATAAACGACGCGATAAAAAGTAAAACCTGGGAAAGTGATGAGGTGATTTTCGGGACAAATATTGCTTATAGTAGATACAAAGACGAGACATTATTACCTATTATAAAAAAACTGGGCGCTATTTCTTTTACTGATGCTGGAGCTATTGCAGCCGCAGCCTTAAACCCGAGTATTCCCAATACTGTAAACAGGCCGAGTGTTTTTATAGAAGACGGTCCTGACGGTGGTCGCGGCGGCATTGCACTTATGCGCAGTCCACAGCAAGGTGCTGGTCAGCTGGACGCAGTTTTCAAATTTGCCACGCAGGGCATGGGTCATGGGCATTTTGATAGGCTGGCTATTTCGGTTTACGACCATGGTAATGAGATTATAAACGATTATGGCGCAGCACGTTTCTTAAATATAGAGGCTAAACGCGGTGGTCATTACCTACCTGAAAATAAAAGTTACGCACGCCACAGCATCGCACACAGCACTGTTACTATAAATGAAACATCGCATTACGGTGCAAACGTAGAAAAGTCTGAGGAGCATTATTCGAGCCTTGTTTATCAAGATTTAAAAGATGAGCGACTACAAGTTACCGTAGCACGAGATAGCACGGCTTACGACGGCGTCACCATGCAACGATCTATAACCATGGTAAATGAGCCAACCATTTCAGACAGGCCATTTATCATAGACACCTATGAAATATGGGGTGCTGGCATGGCGCAGTTAGACATGAACTATCCGTTTTACGGTGACATCATATCGCTGGATATAGACTATAAACGACCAGAAAATAGGACTTTACTAGGAAAAAAAGATGGCTACGAGCACTTAGAAGTCCTTGCAACTGGTAAAGCAGGTTCAGGACAGGAAAACGTGCAATTTACCTTTTTGCAAAAACAGCGTTTCTATACCATCACCACAACGGCTACAAAAAATACCGACTTTTTGTTCACTCAAACAGGAGCAAACGACCCAGAATTTAACCTGAACTTACAGCGTCAGTTTTTAGTAAGAGAACAAGCAACAGGCGACCATAGTTTCACAAGCATCATAGAGCCACACGGTTTTTTTAATCCTATTAAGGAGACAGTCGCTCAACCACTTACGGTAATGAGCAATGTAAAATCCAGCTTGCAAAATGATTTTAGGGTCATTACTTTTGATGCAAACGGTAAGAGTTGGGTATATACGCTTTCGCGAAAGCAGAACAACGACAAGCAATCACATTCCATAACAATAGACGGTGCAACATATAGCTGGACCGGTAATCACCAATTATTTAGTAAAAAATGAAGTATCAAAAAATAATGACAGACCACTTCTTCAAAACCGAAGAAACCGAGTGGGAAAAAGCCGGCGAGGGCATTACCAGACAATTTGTGGGTTACGACACCCAAATTATGATGGTAAAAGTTAAATTTGAAACGGGCGCAATAGGCTACATTCACGACCATTTTCACTCACAAACGACTTACGTAGTTTCTGGGAAATTTAGAGTAACCATTGACGGCAAAGAGCAGTTGTTACAGACTGGCGACGGTTTTTACATTCCACCTAATGTGCCACACGGCGCCGTTTGCGAGGAAGCAGGAATGCTTATAGATGTATTCTCTCCGGTACGTGAGGATTTTATAGACGTCGTTTTAAACAAAAAATAATCAACATAATTTAAGATAGAACATATGAGTACAGGTACAAAAGTAGCAGTAGTTACAGGCGCAACAGGCGGCATAGGATTTGAAGTTGCAAAAAGATTAGGTAAAGATGGCTATACAGTCATTCTTAACGGTATAGACGATACAGCTGGTGCAGAGCGCCTTGCAGAACTAACTGCACAAGGAATTACTGCAGAGTATATGGGCTTTGACGTGACTAAAGAAGAAGCTGTTACTAAAAACATACAAGCAATAGGGAACAAGTATGGTCGTATAGACGTACTAGTGAACAATGCTGGTGGTTTAGGTGGCCGTTCTAGATTTGAGGAAATGACTACAGAATTCTACAGAAATGTTATGGCGTTAAACCTAGACTCTGTGTTTTTTGCTTCTAGAGCAGCAATACCATTTCTTAAAAGCGGTGAGCACCCATCTATCATAAACTACACCTCAAACGCTGGCTGGACTGCTGGTGGACCGGGCGCAGGTATTTATGGAACTTCTAAAGCTGGTGTGCATGCAATCACAAGAGCACTTGCAAAAGACCTTGCAGAATACGGTATACGTGTAAACGCAGTTTCACCAGGAACCATAGACACACCTTTTCACGCACAAATTAAAGCTACAAAACCAGAAGTTTTCGCTTCATGGGCAGACAGTATTATGCTAGGCCGTTTAGGTCAACCAGAAGATGTTGCAGGTGTAATTTCTTTCCTAGCAAGTAAAGACGCATCATTCATTACAGCTGAAACGATTCAGATAGGTGGTGGACAGGCTTTGGGTATTTAGTCTTTGAGTCTTTGAGTTTGTGAGTCTTTGAGTTGGGAGCCTACCTGCTGGCTTTGAGGTTCAGTGTTATGAGTTCAGAGTTCTTTAGCTAAGTTTTTAAGTTATAAGTTATGACTTAAGAGTTTAGCATTAAGTTTAGAGGTTGTAGTAAAAGCAATTCTGAATTAATGTATATGTAGATCTTCAAACCATGTCGAGCGATAGTCGAGACGTTGTTTGTAAGTCGTGAGCTATGAGTATTTAGTTATGATTTATGACTTCTGAGTTATAGACCTGTGCTTTGAGCAGTTTGAGCCACTAACTCTATAATTTTATATAAAATGAATCCCGTAATTTCTGGAATTATGGGATTTTTTTGTGGGATTTATCATGACTCAGGTCTGCCT
>JANQTO010000161.1 GCA_030731685.1 Nonlabens sp. | reverse complement strand
AATTTGCTCCCTTCATAGACGGGCACAAAATAGTTGACATCAATAATTCCATTAATGAAGCCATGTTTCACATAGAACGAAATGGTAACAGCAAGATTATTCTAACAGATTTAGCTATTTCTTTGACCAGAATGATACATAAACAGGCGTAACATCGATTAAAGGCTAACAAAATATCTAAAATTGTGATTAACTGATATTCCTTAATATATTTGGCAAAATTTATCCACGATGCCAGGATTACCTATCGCGCTCGCTTTAATTCTTTCCTTTTTACTTGTGACCTTAATCATGTCGGCTCACGAAAAAATAAGTAATTGGGAAACTAGTAAGAAATTTTACATAAGCCTTTATAGAAAGATACTTCCATGCTGGTTTATACTAGGATGTATAACTATCATCGTGCTACTTGAAATTTTACTTACAGTCCTTTTAGGATTTAGTATTTATGATTTAGGGTACAGTCACGATTTTAAATACGTCAACTATGCGCTTGTAGGTTGCGCTGTTTTTTTTGTAATTCTCCTTTTCGGCTTGAGGCTTATCAAAGATTATGCAGGAGCATCTAGAATAGGAATCTATTTTTTAGTAACTATTTGCGGTCTCATCGTACAATCAATAAACACAATGGTTTTACAACACACAATCAATTTTTCTAATTAAAAACAGCTTATTTTGAGGCGTGTGTGGGGATTTTAAAAATATTTATCAACACAGAACACGGCTTGAGTATAAAAAAGCCATTAAAACGCTTCTAAACGCGTTTTTTGAGAATATAGGTGATTGAAGATGGCTCTTTTGAGAAAAGAGCAGTAAGATTTGACCACAAGCCAATTAAAACACCTCCTACGAAGGCAGCTGGAATTTTTTTATATTGAGCGCTCAAAATAGAGACATAGAAACTATCGAACCACATAGGTTGTGTTTCAACTACCTCAAAATATTTTTTACAGACCGCTTGTACTGCTTTTCTATCAAAATGATACAGGTGACGAGGAACATCATAACCAGCCCAGAATTTCTTAAAGTACCGTGCATCGAAAGATTTGTAATTAGGCAATGCTAAAATTAAATGGCCGTCAGGTTTCAATAACGAATTGACCAATCTCAATTGTGCACCTATGTCGGGAACATGTTCCAATACATGATACATGGTAATTAAGGAATAGTCCTGCTGCGTAGTTGGATATGATTTTAAGAGTTGTACACCTTTTTTTTGTGCTGCTTCTCTTGCTCTTTGACTAGGCTCATAACCCACTACTTGAATACTACTCTTTTGAAGACTTTGAACCAAGTCACCAACTCCAGCGCCTATATCAAAGACTTTACCATTAGCATGGTATTTTTGAACAAGCTTTGTTTTAGACCTCAAATTTAAAACCTTAACTGCATTATAACACCGAGCAAAGAATGAACTGTCACTATCGTCATGAGAAAGATATGCATCGCTCTCATAATACTGGTCTAAATTATCTGGTTGAGGAATCGTTTTGAGTAAACCAGAAGCCTCGTCTTGCCATAATTCAAAAGATTCCTGTGATAGGAAATAGTCTTTTAGAGAAAGGAAATGTTTAGAAAAATTCACTTTTGAAGTATATGTTTCACGTGGAACTATCGTCCCATATGCACTAATAGGATGGAGATATCGCTAGGCTTGACACCAGAAATGCGAGATGCCTGTGAAATAGTAACAGGTCTGATGGACGTAAACTTTTCACGAGCTTCGTAAGAAAGTGCCTTTATTTTATGAAAATCATAATTATCAGGAATCTTGACGTTCTCTAAACGGCTTAGCTTATCAGCATTTGCGATTTCTTTATCTATATAGCCAGCATACTTCACATGTACCTCTACTTGTTCTAAAATGTCTTCATCTAAATCGTTTGCCGCGACGTACGTCGCAATAGGTGAAAGACCCAAAAGGTCTTCTAATGCCATTTGCGGTCTAGCAAGAATCTTAAACAGTTTGTCATTTTGATCTACAACTGCACTTTCCTTAGATTTTAGAATAGGATTCAGCTCTTCAAAATCATAGCTCGTATCCCGCAAAAACTGAATCATTTTTTCTGATTCCGCAGCTTTACGCTCTACTCTTTTCAGTGCTTCGTCAGATACTATACCCAACTCAACGGCTCTAGGTGTTAACCTTAAGTCTGCATTGTCCTGTCTTAACAAAGTTCTATACTCTGCACGTGAGGTAAACATTCTGTAAGGTTCTTCTGTGCCTTTTGTAATTAAATCGTCTATAAGCACACCTATATAGGCTTCATCTCTTCGTAGTATAAAAGCATCTTCCTCGCGTAGCTTGCGAACAGCATTTATTCCAGCCATAAGACCTTGCGAAGCAGCTTCTTCATAACCTGTGGTGCCATTTATTTGGCCAGCAAAATAAAGATTGCTTATAAGCTTGGTCTCTAATGTATGCTTAAGTTGTGTAGGCGGGAAATAGTCATACTCGATAGCATAGCCTGGTCTAAAAAACTTAACGTTTTCAAATCCTACAACACTACGCAACGCCTTAAACTGAACATCTTCTGGCAACGATGTACTGAAACCGTTTACATAAACCTCAACCGTATCCCAACCCTCAGGTTCTACAAATATTTGATGACGTTCCTTATCTGCAAAACGATTAATCTTATCTTCTATAGACGGACAATAACGTGGTCCTATAGATTGAATACGGCCATTAAACATAGGGCTTCGGTCAAATCCTTCACGAAGTAAATCGTGAACCTCTGGACTTGTATAGGTCATGTGACAGTCACGTTGATGCTTTAACGCACTTGTTTTATTACTATAACTAAATTTAGAAGTACGAACATCACCTGGTTGCGGTTCCATTTTTGAATAATCTAACGAGCGACCATCAACACGTGGCGGAGTTCCCGTTTTCATACGACCAGCTTCAAAACCAAGGTTTAATAAATCTCCAGTAATACCAACAGATGCAGATTCACCTGCTCTACCGCCACCAAACTGCTTGTCGCCAATATGGATTAATCCATTAAGAAATGTTCCATTCGTCAACACCACAGCGCGTGATTTAATTTCCAGTCCTAACGAAGTGCGAACACCACATATACGATCACCATCTATTAACAAACCAGCAACCATGTCTTGATAAAAATCTAAATGTTCGATTGCTTCGAGCTGCAAACGCCATTCCTCTGCAAAACGCATGCGGTCATTTTGGGTTCTAGGTGACCACATTGCTGGACCTTTACTCTGATTAAGCATCTTGAATTGAATAGCACTTTTATCGCTAACAATACCACTAAGACCACCTAGGGCATCTATCTCACGAACAATTTGGCCCTTTGCAATACCACCCATGGCAGGGTTACAAGACATTTGGCCAATGGTCTGTAGGTTCATTGTAATAAGTAATGTGCTTGCGCCCATATTGGCCGCAGCGGCCGCAGCCTCGCTTCCAGCGTGCCCAGCACCTACTACTATTACGTCATATTCATTATTAAACATACCTATTGTTTCACGTGAAACATATTCATTTTTTCCATTTCTTTAGAACGCATTACTACAATGTCGTTCTCAGATTTATCACCGTACCCCATCAGGTGTAATAAACCATGAGCCATAACTCGATGTAATTCTTCACTGAACGTAACTCCATAATCAACAGCATTGTCTGCTACCCTATCTGTAGAAATATAAAGCTCTCCATTTAACAAACCGTTTTCGCAGTAGTCAAATGTTACAATATCTGTATACGTGTCGTGGTTTAAAAACTGGTTATTAAGTTCCAACAAATACTCATCTGAACAAAAAACATAACTTATTTCGCCTATGGTATTAGACTCTGATGTAGCGACTCGCTCTAACCACCTACTATATACGACCTCATCTATAGGCTCAAAATCATTCTGATAATTAAAGTCAATCATTCTTCTGAAAATATTCCTTTACACGGTTGCGGAATTGCGGCTGCAAAGGTAATACTTGCCTATTTAATATCTCCTTGTTATTAAAATACTTAGAAGCGTCAGGTATCTTGTTCTGAGACGTATTATTGAAATCGCGAACATTAGTCGTTGCTTCTCGCTGCTCTTCCTTACCCTGAAGCAAACCAGCATCTTTGAGTTTCAATAAATCATGCTGGACATCCATCATGCGTTGCTGCACTTCTCTATTGAATCCTTGGTCTAAAAGCTTGCGTTCTATTCCCTTCATCTTATCAGTTAATGCATTCATTTTGCCTTCCAGTCCTTCACGCCTTATCAAGTCCTCTAACTGATTACGTAACTCCTGTTGCTGCTTGTAAATATCATAAACACGTTTAGCTTCTTGCTCTGACTCCTTATAATTTTGCTCGCCATCTTTGCGACCATCTTTTCCATTACCACTTCCGTTACCGCCATTTCCATCTCCTTCACCTTCGCCATTTCCTTGACCTTGTCCCTTGCCTTGACCATTTCCACTTTTTCCAGACTCGCCACCTTCACCTTCGCCCTCACCGCTCTTACCGTTCTTTCCACTTTTACCACCTTGCCCTGACTGTCCTCCTTCACCACTGTCTCCATTTTCACCAGACTTACCATCTTTGCCTGACTTGCCAGATTCACCGCTTTCGCCGCTTTCACCTTCTTTACCCGGCTTACCGGATTCTCCAGGTTTACCTTCGCCTGGTTTTTTACCTTTCTCGCCTTCCTTACTTAAACTTTCCTGCTTCTTGATAATGTCTGGTAATTGAAAACCTTGTCCTTGTCCTTTTTTGCCTTTGCCAGGCATACTCATGTCACTATTCATGTTGTCTAATGATTGACTGAGCATATTTGCAAGCGTATTTGCTCCTTTAAGGGTAAATTGCTGCGAAACAACACCTCTATTAACCTCAAATTCAGATAGTTGTTCCATGGATTTTTCCAAGTAGTAGAAAATATCAATAACCTCTTTGTTAATTTCCTCACCAATCTTCGGGTTTCTGCTAGCTAAGGCAAAAAGACTATCGTCAACGTGCTTGAATGCCTTCTCTAAATCCTTCTGAACTTTTAATTTCTTTCCGAAATTCGGACTGTTTCTGGTAAGACCCTTAACGCCATCTATAAGCTTCTCTTGTTCTTTAGAGAATACAACTAGATTGTCCAATATCTGGCGCAATGCATCCGCATCTTCCTCAGCACCTTCACCACCGGCTGCGTCACTGTCTGCAGCCATGGCCGCACTCAACTGCTTCATTTTTCGGGCTGCACTTTTTTGTTTCTTTTGAGCCTCGCCAGCTTTCTGCTCACTTAACTTTTGAGAGGCATCCTTTTGTTCTTGCTTGATATCATCAGCGGCATCTGGGTCCATGTCCATGTCCATAGGCTTTTTGAGACCATCATTTTCCCTTTCTAATTCCCGTAATTCCTCTTGCCATTTTTTAAACTCTTCGTTGAGCTTGTCCTGATCTGCCCTCTTATTGTCAGCATCATTTTTCTCTGACTCCTTTTTTTG
>JANQTO010000160.1 GCA_030731685.1 Nonlabens sp. | reverse complement strand
CTTTTACGTTCCTAGAAAAGGTGCTTGACGAAGTAGCAGCGTTATTTCCTGGTGAATACATTCATTTAGGTGGTGATGAAGTTCCTAAAAAGCAATGGAAAGAAAGCCCTACGGCGCAGCAGTTCATCAAGGATAATAATCTTAAGAATGAAGAAGGACTTCACAACTACTTCATGAATCGCATGGCTTGCTATGCAAACAATCTAGGCAAACAAGTCATAGGTTGGGATGAAATCTACAGCGAAAACCTAGAACCTAACGTCACCATTATGAACTGGCGTGGCGATGAAACTGCGGTACGTGCGGCAAAAAGAGGTTATAACGTCATTATGTCGCCTACGTCTTATGCCTATTTTGATTACTATCAGCATGACGGTGAGGACGAGCCGCTTGCTATAGGTGGCATGTTGCCTTTAGAAAAAGTATATGCTTTCAAACCTGTCCCGAAACAACTTAATGAACAAGATAGCAAGAACATTATAGGCGTTCAGGCAAATTTATGGACAGAATATATACAAACACCTGCACAGGCCGAGTATATGCTTTTCCCAAGAATACTAGCTATGAGCGAGGTTGCGTGGTCGCAGGATAGTCTTATAAACTATAATAATTTCGTAGGCCGAGTTACCCAAATGAACCAGCGACTTAAAGAAGCCGGTGTGAATTATGCAAACCATATCTATACTATCCATGGTAGTATGCAGCGTTCCAAAGACGGCCTTAGTTTCAAGCTCAAAAACAACGCGCCTGACAAGGAGATACGCTATACAACAAATGGTTCTGTACCTACGATGGAGTCGGCTATGTATAAAAAAGGAGTTCCAGTAACTAAAAGCATGAACCTTCAAGCCCTCGTGTTTAAGGATAGTTTACCTGCTGGTGAAGTTTATAGTAAAAAGATAGACATACACAAAGCAGTTGCTGCAACAGTAAAGCTGAGTGTAGGACCTAATGAGGCATATAATGCAAACGGAATTGGTCCTAACGCATTGATTAACGGAATCTCTGGAAGCGATAAGCGCTATGGCGATAGTGAGTGGTTAGGCTTTTGGGGTAGCGATGTATTTATAGAATTGGATTTACAGAAAAAACAAAATCTCAAGACCATAAACATGCGTTTTTTCAATGCGCAAGGTCAGTGGATTTATGCTCCTAAAATTCTACAAGTATTCTACGACAACGAATCATCGTTTCAAACAGTTGCCATTCCTAGCGATAACTCACTAATTACTTCAGTTTCCATACCGGTGAACCGTAATGCACGATATATCAAAATAAAGGTCTTCAACTATGGTAAAATACCTACTGGAAACCAAGGAGCTGGCAATGCTGCTTGGACCTTCATTGACGAAATAAAAGTAAATTAATATGCTTTTAGAAATATGTGCTTCTAATTATCAGAGTGCTTTAAACGCGCAGCAATGTGGTATAAAGCGTATTGAGTTGTGCAGCGAACTTGTCGTAGGAGGCGTCACTCCATCCTACGGGCTTCTTAAAAAAGTTATGGAATCTCTGTCGTTAGAGGTCATGGTTCTTATTAGACCTAGGTCTGGAGATTTTAACTACGCTGCCACAGATTTTGATATCATGAAACAGGACATACAGCTTTGCAAAGAGCTAGCTTGTCACGGAATTGTTTCGGGTGTCTTAAATGCCGACCGCACAATAGACGTTGCACGTACCAAAGAACTCATTGAATTAAGTAAGCCCTTACCCTTTATATTTCACAGAGCTTTTGACCATGTTCCAAATCAAGCAACAGCATTAGAAACACTCGTTGAATTAGGAGTGACAAGAATACTAACATCTGGCGGAGCAGCAAGAGCCGCTGACGGTTTAGAACAGCTTAAAAACTTAAAAAAGCTAGCCGCAAATAAGCTTACAATTATGCCTGGTGGCGGCGTGAATGCTCAAAACATAACTGCTTTTCAAAATGCAGGCTTTAGTGAGATACACGCATCAGTGACCCATCTTGTAGGCGACGATTCCGCAAATTTAATTCCTATGAATAGTGTAAAAAATATGGTAGAAAACAGTCACTTAGTAACCGCTGTCTCTTCTATTAAAGAACTCCTTTCTCAATGCTAATGAATTTACGATTCACCTTACTTATTGCCCTACTTTTCATGATATCGACCAGTTGCACCAGTCAAGACCCGAACGAAAAAATAGAAAAACTAGCGCTGGATACCAGCTGGACACTCAAACAAATAAATGGTAATAGAGACGTAGCGAGCAACCTATCTGCACCTACAACGGTGCAAAGCGACCTTTTTAATTTAGGAGAAATTCCAGACCCATTTATCGCATCAAACGTGGAAGATATTGCGTGGATAAGCAATGAGAGCTGGCAGTATTACACAAACTTTCAACTTACCGAAGAGCAGCGCGGTCGCGAATTTATTTCCTTAAATTTAGAAGGTCTAAACACCTATGCTACAGTGAATCTAAACGGCACGGATATTTTACAAAATGACAATGCCTTTGTTGCCTCGCGAATAAACATTAAAGAACTAGTCAATGAAAATAACATTCTTTTAATCACTTTTTTACCTACCACGCCATTTGAAGAGCGTGCAAATCAAGAGCACCCATACACCTTACCGCTAGTAAACAGCGACCGTAATGACCGCGTGTTTACGCGTAAGCCGCAGTTTGAATACGGATGGGATTGGGGTCCTGTGATGAACACGATGGGTATAACCGCACCGGTTTATGTTGAGTTTTACAATGATTTTAAAATAAACGATGTTTATTTAGAACAAACCAGCCTCACAGACAAACTTGCTACCTTAATAGCTCAAATAGAGCTCAAGGAATCAGTCGCTTTTGAGACCATGACCTTTGAACTCTATGTAAATGAAAACTTAAGCGCAGCTGTAACCTATGAAAGCAGCGGCACACACGCACAGCATTTTGAATTACCCTTTGAAATAAAGGAACCACAACGCTGGTGGCCACATAATTTAGGGAATCCATACCTCTATGATGTCAAAATTCTTGCGCGCAAGGATGGCGTCCTTGTGGACCAACACATTATGAGAAAGGGCTTGAGAACAGTCGAGTTGGTGAACGAAAAAGACAGTTTAGGCGAGTCCTTCATCATTAAAATAAATGGGCAGCCTGTTTATGCCAAAGGCGCAAATTACATTCCGCAAAACAGCATGAGCAATCGTGTTAAAGATGCCGACTATGAACGTTTACTCAACGACGTTGTGGCTGCTAACATGAATTTTGTACGCGTTTGGGGCGGTGGTGCTTATGAACGTGACCTATTTTATGAACTATGCGACAAAAAAGGATTGATGGTATGGCAAGACTTTATGTTTGCTTGTGCTATGTATCCTGGTGATGCACGCTTTCGCGAAAGCGTAAAAAACGAAGCTACTCAACAAGTAAAAAGGTTGCGTAATCACGCCAGCATTGCCTTATTTAACGGTAACAATGAAATAAATGAAGCATGGCATAATTGGGGCTGGCAACAAGGTCGCAATGACCGTGAAAAAGAATATATATGGAGTGAATACCAAGCTATTTTTAATGGTGTATTACCTATTGCCGTTGCGCAGCACAGCGATTTACCGTATTGGGAAAGTTCACCTAAGTATGGTCGCGGTGACGAGCGTTTTAAGACCCACGGTAACGCACATGACTGGTGGGTTTGGCACAGTGAGTATCCATTTGAACATTTTGAAGAAGTAGTTCCTCGATTTAGTAGTGAGTTTGGTTTTCAATCGCACCCATCTTATGAGGCTGTTCGATATATTAACAATAATGGTACGGTTGATATAGAAAGTGATGCCTATGCCTCGCACCAAAAGCATCCAAGAGGCAATGCACTCATTAAGGAATATATGGGGCGTGATTTCCCAGTGCCGCAAGGCAGCGAAGATTATGTGTATGTGAGCCAGCTGTTACAATCCTATGGCATAAGTAAAGCGATGATTGCGCAGCGTGCTGCAAGACCACGTTCTATGGGAACGATTTACTGGCAACTCAACGATTGCTGGCCGGTCGTTAGCTGGTCCAGTATTGATTACTTGGGCAACTGGAAAGCATTGCATTATCAGGCTGCAAGAGATTTCAGTAATGTAGTAGCCACTACAAAAAAAGTGAACAATACGTTACAAACTACCATTTTAAATGACCATCTGGTCGCGATTTCAGGAGGTTTGCGTATAGAATTGAAGAAGTTTGATGGAACTACGGTTTATGACAACACGCAGCAGGTAACTATAAAGCCTGCAAGCAGTGAGCTGTTACTTATTACAAACCTAGACGGCGTACAATATGACCTTGAAAATCATTATGTAGTAACTACCTTTTACGCCTCAAAACGTATCGAGTTTTTGACAAATCCTAAAAGCCTCAAGTTACCTAGTGAGCAATTAACAACAGTGGTAACAGCAAAACCGGGCGGTTACGAAATAACGCTACGAGCAGCAACATTTCAGAAAGATGTGTTTTTGTATACCGATGTTGCAGGACATTTTGAAGACAACTTTATTAACATAGAAAAAGGTGAAACACGCACTGTGTTTTTCAAGACTATGAGTAAAACAGCTCCTATTATAAGCTTTAAAACGCTCAATAGATTACGCTAGTCTTGCCAGCATTTCATCATGCGGTCGTTACCGTTTAGGTCTTTATGTAGCATGGCCTTAAAATCTAGGGAGTGAGCCAATTCTAGCATTTCGGCGCCTAAGTATTGGTTGATTTCAAAGTATACAATCGTTTTTAAATGCGGTTTTGCGAGTTGCAGTATATGTCTGTAAAAGATGAGTGCATCATCGTTTGCAACAAAGAGTGCACTGTGTGGCTCGTGTTCCAGAACGTTTGCGTGAATCTCTGCCTTTTCCAAATCACGCACATACGGCGGATTGCTTACTACAATATCATAAAAATCTATGGAAGTCGCTTTTAGAATGTCGACTTGTTCAAAATCAATAGCAGCCTTTAGTACGCTTGCATTTTTTTGAGCAATTTCAAGTGCTTTATTAGAGATATCAATTGCAGCAACCTGTGATTTTGGCAAACCCAGCGCAAGTGAAATAGCTATACAACCACTACCCGACCCTATATCTAGTATGCGCGGCGCGGTGCTTTTATGTTCCTGTATGATAAGGTGAACGAGTTCCTCTGTTTCCTGCCTTGGAATTAAAGTGTGTTCTGAAACATTGAAAACATGACCATAGAAATGAGCGACGCCTGTAATATATTGTACTGGTTTAGATTTCAGTAATTCTGTTAGAGCATCTTGAAGCAGGAATGTTTCCTTTACCAAAAGCTCTTCACTATCTTTTAGAATAAAATCACTCTTAGACCAGCCTAAAAGGTCTTCACAAAGAATTTTGAGTATGGCATCTATCTCATGTTTTGGATAAATGCTGGCAAGTTGTTTTCTGTAAGTACTTCTGATAGATTTGATAGTAATGAATGGTTTTGATATTAAGGTCCGGTAACAT
>JANQTO010000159.1:2639-5469 GCA_030731685.1 Nonlabens sp. | reverse complement strand
TAATCTTGGTCGCAGGCATCAATATAGGTACTAGTAATGGGAAGTTCGGGTGCTGGATTTACGGTAATAATAACCATACTCGTATCGTAACATCCTGTTGCCGTATCTGTCACTCTCGCAAAAATCGTTTCGGGATTTGTGCTATTTGTGTAACCCGAAGTTAAAGCGGCAGTTCCGTTCACCGCACCGTTAATACTGCTATGATAGGTAATTGTAACAGGATTACTGTTTGTGGATACCAGTGCATCAATCGCGCTTAAGTTTATTACTGCGATACCATCAGCATCTTCGTCACATTGCTCATAGGTAGCATCAGTTGCTACAGGCACCGGATTTACTTGCAGGACAATAGTTGAAATACCGTAGCAACCGGAATCGGTATTGTTTACGCGTACATAAATAGTTTGACCATTTGAAGTATTTGTGTAGGAGTCGGCTAGGGCATTTGTTCCATTTATTGCATTTGCGTTTGTCTCGTAAAAAGCTACATTGTAATTTCCAGCTCCCAGCGTCGCCAGTATGATTGAACGTTCAGCTGCAAGGTCAAATGTTTCTAGGCCGTCATTACTAACATCGTCACAGGCAAACAGGTCATTGAGGTTAAGCGATAGCTGATTCGGGTCTATGACCACAAGAACATCATCACTAATAATACAAGAGCTTGCTCCAGAAGGAATCGTAACATCTACGCGGTAGTTTCCACTTGTAGTTACAAATAAAGTGGCACTGGTTTCACCTGGTAATAAATTACCATTAAGATACCAGTTATATTGCGCCAGTGGGTTTCCTACACTTGCGTCCAGTGTTGTGTTTTCGCAAGGCGTTTGGTCTGGTCCTAGGTTAACATCGGCGGTAAGGCTGCCGCTTTCTATAAAAATAGCAGTGTCTGCTCTGAAATCAAGTTGGTCTGCAACAACCATTTTCAAGTGATAGGAGACATTAGGTATAACCGTAGCGGTTGCTGTAAATGGAACCGTACGGCCTGCGTAGTTTGTATGGCCTATATTGGTTCCTTCAAAAAATGTGGGGTTTGATGCAGCACATTGTCCCACAATTTCTGGGTGGACCGTATCTATACCTACCGCGGTGTTTGTACCAGGGATAACGGCGAGATTTTGATAGGGTGCGGTGCTACCGGTAGGTCTTATGAGTAAAGCAAATCCATCTGACACGTTACATGGAAAGTCAAGCTGATACTCTTCAGACGCAAGTAGGTAATTAAAACTTATTTGGTCCGTAACGCTTATGAGGTCAAATTCTATAACCGTCGCGTTTAGCGTGTTTGATATTCCCAGAGCAACTTCAAGGTCGGTATCGCCAGTCCACGCTGCTGTTCCATCGTTGAGGTCAGGTCCTATAAAGCCGTTTCCTGCGCTGGCAGCATTTCCTGTTGTTAGTAAAAAACCATTCACAAAAGGAAAAGCGGTTGTACCTCTATTGAAACTACCAAAACTCGTAATTCCATCCACACTGCCATTATTAACTGACTGTACGTTAAGTATTTGTACACAGTCGTTATCCAGCGCTTGCTGCACCAGTTGGTCTGCTGAACTACCTGTATTGGTTGAAATTTGTTGTGCCACGTTTAGTAAACTGCTTAAAAATGTCAAGCATAGTAAACTGTGTAATTTTATTTTCAATACTAAACATTTATGTGTATGACGCGTAAATTACAACATTTATTGCTTTTAATCGGATTTTAAAGCTATTCTACAATCAATAAACAGGTTTAAGTACCGTTTATCGATTTCAAATACTGGTTTTTGGACTTTATCCATCCAGTCTATAATCTATTTCTTAAAAATGTTTAGTCTTCCCTGGGCGCATTCAGGTGATGGTTTTGCGCGATACAATCAGTGTTATTCTTATCTTTGTCGTTGCTTAAATTTGCAACTATGGCAATGAACAAAAATGGAGTATTAGGCTGGGCTACGCTCATTATGATTATCATAGGTATAGGTTTAATAGCGCTCGGTGCGTTTAGATACAGAGATACTGCCGGCTATGGTTTTGCGGCCGTGGGCGTCGGTTTTTTTGCCATTGCGTGGGTATTTAATGCGCTCAAAGGTCGTGTGTAACGATGGATGGAATCTATTTTAAAAATCAGGAATCTTTAAATTTTAAGCTACTGGTAGCTTCCGCAATTGTAACAATGATTGCAGCAATCGTCCTGTTTTTAAATGAGGCTCCGAGTTATTTATCGCTAACAGCTGCGAGCTTGTCAGTAATTCTATTTGCTTTTACGAGTTTAGATAATTTTGTCTACAACAATGTGGTAAACTACGACAGCAGGTCGGTTACAGGTAAATTACTAGGTCGCAGGACCTTTGGTTTTTTATTTGAACAGGTGCAAGAAACCGTGCTTTCAGATAAAGGACTTTTAATACGAGTACAAGGGCAGGATGTTATAACGCTTTCGCGAAAGCGTTACAAAGAAAAATCCCTTCAAGAATTTTATAATCTAATCAATAAAAATAAGTAACATGAGTGACGATAAACAGGTGATTTTTTCCATGTCGCGTCTTTCTAAGACGTACCAAAGTACAGGGAAAACAGTCCTTAAAAATATACATTTAAGTTTTTTCTACGGTGCCAAAATAGGTATCCTCGGTCTGAACGGTTCTGGTAAGTCTTCTTTACTGAAGATAATTGCTGGCGTAGATAAAAATTATCAGGGTGACATCAATTTCCTTCCTGGTTATAAGGTTGGATATTTAGAACAAGAGCCCCAATTAGACGACGATAAAACGGTTATGGATATCGTGCGTGAAGGTGTTGCCGAGACTGTTGCTGTGCTTGATGAATACAATAAGATAAATGACGATTTTGG
>JANQTO010000159.1:0-2629 GCA_030731685.1 Nonlabens sp. | reverse complement strand
TAAGAAGATGCAGATAAAATGCAGAAACTCATGGACCGTCAGGCAGAGTTGCAAGATAAAATAGATGCACTCAATGCCTGGGAACTGGATACCAAACTAGAAATAGCGATGGATGCCCTGCGCACACCACCTAGCGATGCAGTTATCAAGAACCTTTCTGGTGGTGAAAAACGACGTGTTGCATTGTGTAGACTATTGCTACAACAACCAGAGATTTTACTACTCGATGAGCCTACAAACCACCTTGATGCAGAGTCTGTACTATGGTTAGAACAACACCTTGCACAATACAAAGGAACCGTGATTGCCGTAACGCACGACCGTTATTTCCTAGATAATGTTGCAGGCTGGATTCTTGAACTCGATAGAGGTGAAGGGATTCCATGGAAAGGAAATTACTCCAGCTGGTTAGAGCAAAAAAGTGACCGTCTTGCTAAAGAAGAAAAGTCAGAATCTAAACGTCGTAAGACTTTACAGCGCGAGCTAGACTGGGTGCGTCAGGGCGCAAAAGGTCGTCAGACTAAACAAAAAGCACGTTTGAGTTCGTATGACAAATTACTAAATGAAGACCAAAAAGACAAAGAAGAGAAATTAGAGCTTTACATTCCTAACGGTCCGCGACTGGGAACAAATGTTATTGATGCTAAAGGCGTAAGCAAGGCTTTTGGAGATAAGTTACTTTATGAAGACCTTAATTTTACCTTACCACAAAATGGTATCGTGGGAATTATAGGTCCTAACGGTGCTGGTAAAACAACCATATTCAAAATGATTATGGGGCAGGAAGAACCAGATGCTGGTAGCTTTACTGTAGGTGAGACCGTTAAACTTGCATATGTAGATCAAACGCATAGCAATATTGACCCAGAGAAAAGTATATGGGAAAATTTTGCCGACGCGCAGGAAATGATCATGATGAGTGGTCGCATGGTAAACTCTAGAGCATACTTAAGTCGTTTCAATTTCTCTGGTTCAGAACAGAATAAAAAGGTGAGTGCACTATCAGGTGGAGAGCGCAATCGCTTGCACCTAGCCATGACGCTAAAAGAAGAAGGAAACGTGCTGTTGCTCGATGAGCCTACTAACGATTTGGACGTAAACACACTACGTGCATTGGAAGAAGGACTTGATAACTTTGCTGGTTGTGCAGTTATTATTTCTCACGACAGGTGGTTTTTAGATAGAGTTTGTACGCACATCATTGCTTTTGAAGGTGATTCTCAAATTTATTCATTTGAAGGTAGCTTTACGGAGTACGAAGAAAACAAACGCAAGCGATTAGGCGACGTTACTCCTAAACGTTTACGTTATAAGAAGCTTACGAGAGACTAGGAGTGTTGGTAACATCATTCAATATATTTAAAAATCTGCCTTATGGCAGATTTTTTTGTTTGTTATGAAATTTCAATCTCTGTCAAGCTCAAATACAAAAGACCTTCACAATTATTTATATTTGAAAATGAGATAATTACGATGTTTTTTTTTGACATTAACTTTTGTTTTGACGCAACCAATTGACTTTTAGTGCATCTTATAACTAAACCAACACATTATGAAAAAGTACTACGCGCTATTAATAATTGTATTTTGTTGTTCCATTTTCTGTTTAGGACAAAACCAAGGTAACAATTGGTTTTTTGGACAATACGCCGGTTTGGATTTTTCTACTTCACCACCAACTGCGGTTGCGGGAAGCGCTTTAAATGTATTTGAAGGGTGCAGCACTATCAGTGACGATTTAGGCAATTTACTTTTCATGACAGAAGGCATTAATGTATGGAATCGTAATCAAGTTGTAATGAGTAATGGCTCGGGCTTGCTGGGTAACTCTACAGCCTCGCAGCAACTTAGTTTTAAAAGTCCTGGCAGTACAAATGAATATTTTGTCGTTACTACGGGTGGTGGTAGAGGTTTGTATTATTCTATAGTTGATATGAACCTTGATGGTGGATTAGGAGCGGTTGATGCCTCGCGTAAAAATATCTTATTAAACTCTTCATTCTTTATAGAGAAGGTCACTGCTTATATTGACACAATAGGTTCAAATCATTGGATTCTCACCTATATCTCTGGCATATATTATGCATACCCTATAGTAAATGGAACTGTTCAACCCAGTAACGTGGTTATATCAAATATACAGGCTACAGCTTCCATGACCGACCCACGAGGAACCTTAAAACTTTCTCCTGACGGTTCTAAAATTATTAACACAAGTGTTGGAAATCTAGACCAAGCTTTCTTGACAGATTTTAATTCCGTAACAGGTGTGGTCTCTAATCCCGTTCAATTATCTACAGGAACTACTTTTGACAGATTCTATGGAGCAGAATTTTCGCCAGATTCTGCACTCATCTACCTAAACGGAAATAACACGGACTCCGGTAATGGTTGCGGAGCAACTAATGGTAGAGAAATATTTCAATTTGAAATCAATAGTAGTGCTGGCTGGAACACAACACCTGTCGCATTAGGTGGTTCTACTGGTGCAAATAGTGGTAGAGGTGCTTTGCAATTAGGCCCTGATGGTAAAATTTATTTTGCACGCACTTGCCAGCCATGGCTTGGAGTCATTCAAAACCCTACCGTGGTAGGAACGGGAGCAAGCTATATTGATGACGGTATTGCC
>JANQTO010000158.1 GCA_030731685.1 Nonlabens sp. | reverse complement strand
GTTCTGGTCGTATCCTATGGTAACTTTGGTATATTCTGTGCGAACCTGCACGGTATTGAATTCAGCTTCCATTTTTGTGATGTCAATACTACCAAAATCTGTTTTAAGGTCTATGTTCTTATTCACTGAACCGAATTTGAGCGTGGAATAATCACCGCGACCCATGACGTCTATTACTTTATCTACCGTTACCGTAGAGAAATCTGTATTAAAATCGAGGTTCTTTACACTTTCAAACTTAAAAGTGGAATAGTCACCAGATAGATTTATATTTTCCGAACCATAGACTTTCATTTCAGAGAAATCTGCTTTTATGATTCCACTGCGCATGTAGTCAATATGGGAATTCTTCGTATAATCAAATCGCAGGTCGTTACTCGCGTTTAACAATTGGCCTATCGCAATTCTACCAAAATCACAGCGTAATTTTAAGCTACCGCGTAATTTATCGAGACTTATAGTGCCGTAATCATTGCGCACGTCTAGGTTTGCGGTTGCTGGCATAAAGACTTCATAGTGGATTTTGAGATTCGTGCGGTCGTTACCTTTAATCCAGCTCCACATAGAGTTATTCTCGTCTATGTTTGTACGCGCGCTCACCTTGCTGGGCGCGGCGCTAAAGTTTACATCTACATCTTGCAATCGCTTGTTAATGCTCTCGTCATTACCGCCGGTGACTTCTACAGTTATCTTAAAATAAACAGACTCTTTGTCCCAGGTGGTGATTGTAACGTTGCCAAAACTGTTGTTTATTTCCAAAATACCGTCTTTGTTAAGGGCAAAGCTTTTCTCAATAGATTTGCTGCGGTCTGGTTTTGTACCATGGTCTGCGGCCATGGACATGAGCGGCAACCATAAAATAAGAAGTATGCTATAAAAGGGTTTCATGGTGTTGCTTTTTGATTTCTTTTAAATCGTTTATGTGTTCCAGTGCCGTTTCCAGTAAGGCAACTCTTGTTTTAAAATTGAGCAGCATGGATTCCATGACTGCGGTATTGCTGTTTGCCTTAAAGTCTTTTGCGATGCTTAAATAATCCTTTTCGAGCTTTGCAAGGTTTTTCTTGGTATCGGCTATGATGCGTTCTGTTTCTGGTGACTGTTGTTTTTCTAGTCTTAGTAGTTCTGCGTCTATGGTTTTGGTAAACATATCTTGTGAGGCTGCCATTTGGGGCGATACTTGTTCTATGCTTGTGGCTCTGGGCATGCTCATAAAGCCTATACCCAGCAAAAGAATGATTGATGCCGCAACAGCCCATTTTTGCCAATGCATAAAAGCTATAATCTTACCGCTTTTCTCTTGATTAGCATTACTTTGTGTTGCAGCATCTAGCCGTTCCAGAAATCGTTCCCGATGGCCTTGTGGTAACGGAGCTACGTTAAAGTCTTGCTCCTTAAACCAGTTATTTATGTTTTTACTCATGTCGTTAATTTGATTCTTAATTGTTCTTTAGCCCTTGAAATGGTCGTACGGCACATGCCATTTGTAATTCCCAGGTGTTCACTTATCTCTTCATGGTCCAGACCTTCTATAAGGTGCAGGTTCAGTATATTTTTATAGCGCTCGTTAAGGGTATCCATCGCTGCGAGTACTTTTTTCATAGTCATTTCTTCAACTTCTAAATCTGCCGCATCATCGTCATCGAGTACTGTATTTAAGTGCGACTCGTGGGCATCGTAGGATTGCAGGTCCAGTCTGCCTTTTTTGCGCAGCGCGGTAATGCTGTTATTAATAACGATGCGCTTGAGCCATGCGCCAAAAGTTGCCGTTTGATTCCACGTCGCCAGTTTATCCAGCGCGGTAATCATACTTTCCTGCATAATATCTTCGGCAGCTGCGGTGTCTCTAATAATGCGCAATGAAACATTGTACATGGCAGCAGCATATGTATCATACAGCTCCATTTGTGCAAGCCGGTCGCCACGCATGCAGCGGTCGTATATGGTTAATTGGGTTGTTTTTAAATTCACTTGGTCAGTGTTACGATTTAAAGATGCGATTTAAATGAAGATGTTACACTACGTGGCACTGATTTTGAATTTTTTACTCTGTTACTAGCTTTGTAAAAGAGCAAAATGCACGCTTACTGCCTGTATGTGGCCATTATAAAATGCTTGTAAACAGCTGTTTGTTTGTGGTTTGTTCGCTTTCGCGAAAGCGTAATCTCCAACATCATACAGCACATAAATAATATTTAAATAGCCAGCAGCATGGTGTTACCATGACATTATGGCTTTAAAAAGGACTATGATTAAATCTAAAAAAGTTTCCCTAGACAACCTGTCATTACAGGATTTAGACCACGAAGCAGAGTTTATACCACTTTTGAGTGCCGAAGATGAGGAAAAAATGTACAAGGAAGAGGTTCCTTCAGTTCTTTCCATATTACCATTACGCAACATGGTGCTTTTTCCAGGTGTGGTTATTCCCATCACTGCTGGGCGCGACCGTTCTATAAAATTGATAGAAGCAGCTGTAAAATCGGACAATATTGTGGGCGTCGTTGCGCAAAAAAATGAAGATGTAGAAGAACCAACGGCAGGCGATTTACAGGAAATAGGCGTGGTGGCTCGTATCTTGAAAACATTTAAAATGCCCGATGGCAACACGACCATTATTATACAAGGTAAAAAACGTTTCCGTTTAGGCGAGGTGCTTACAGAGCAACCGTATCTTACGGCAAATGCGTTTGAACTACCAGAAGCGCGACCTGCTACAGACGATGACCAGTTTAAAGCGGTTATAGAAAGTATTAAGGAACTGGCGCTGGACATTATTAAGGAAAGCCCAAATATTCCTAGTGAGGCGTCGTTTGCGATTAAGAACATACAATCTGACTCGTTTTTGATAAACTTTGTATCGGCAAACATGAACCTCGAACTTGCCGATAAGCAAGCGCTGCTAGAAATAGACGATTTGCACGAGCGCGCGATGGAAACGCTGCGTTTTATGCATCTAGAATATCAAAAGCTGGAGCTTAAAAACGATATTCAGTCTAAGGTACAGAGCGACCTGAACAAGCAACAGCGCGAGTATTTCCTGCAACAGCAAATGAAGACCATCCAAGAAGAACTGGGCGGAGGCGTGAGCTCTCACCAGGAACTTGACGAGATGCGCGTGCGCGGACTCAAGAAAAAATGGGATGCTAAGGTCAAGGACCATTTCAACGCAGAGCTTGCAAAGATGCAACGTATGAATCCGCAAATGCCGGAATACAGCATACAGCGCAATTATCTAGAGTTGTTTTTAGACTTGCCGTGGAACGAATTTTCTAAGGACAAATTTGACCTGAAGCGTGCGATGCGCATTTTGGATAGAGACCATTTTGGACTTGAGGATGTCAAAAAACGTATCATTGAGTATCTAGCAGTGTTGAAACTGCGCAATGACATGAAATCACCTATTTTATGTTTGTACGGACCACCAGGTGTAGGAAAGACATCTTTAGGAAAAAGTGTTGCGGAGTCGCTAGGTCGTGAATATGTGCGTATATCCTTGGGAGGCTTGCGTGATGAGGCAGAAATACGCGGACACCGTAAAACCTACATAGGCGCTATGCCAGGGCGCATTATCCAAAGTATTAAAAAGGCAAAAACCTCCAATCCTGTTTTTGTACTTGATGAAATAGATAAGTTGAGCAATTCACATAACGGCGACCCATCCAGTGCGATGCTTGAAGTGCTAGACCCAGAACAGAATAATGCTTTTTACGATAACTTCCTTGAAATGGGCTTTGACTTGAGCAAAGTGATGTTTATTGCAACCTGTAACAGTTTGAACACTATACAGCCAGCTTTGCGGGACCGTATGGAAATTATTAACGTTACTGGTTATACCATTGAATAAAAGGTAGAAATTGCAAAAGCTCACTTGCTACCTAAACAACTTAAAGAGCATGGTTTAACTAAGGAACACCTGAAAATAGGGAAGAAGCAGCTTGAAAAAATTGTAGAAGGTTATACCCGTGAAAGCGGTGTACGTGGTCTTGACAAGAAGATTGCTCAAATGGTGCGTTATGCTGCAAAGAGCATTGCGATGGAAGAACCGTATGACCTTAAGGTCACTAACGAAACCATTATCGAGGTACTGAGTTCACCACGATTGGAACGCGATAAATATGAGAACAATGATGTCGCTGGTGTTGTTACAGGTCTTGCATGGACCAGTGTAGGTGGTGATATTCTCTTTATAGAATCCATTCTTTCTAAAGGAAAGGGCAACCTAACCATCACTGGAAACTTGGGAACGGTTATGAAGGAAAGTGCTACGATTGCCATGGAGTACATCAAGGCAAATGCCGACTTGCTCAAACTGGACCCAGAAGTTTTTGCAAATTACAATGTGCACATTCACGTTCCCGAAGGAGCAACGCCCAAAGATGGACCGAGCGCAGGTATTACGATGCTTACTTCACTCGTTTCCTTGTTCACCCAGCGCAAGGTTAAGAAAAGCCTAGCTATGACTGGCGAGATAACCTTACGCGGTAAAGTGTTACCTGTAGGTGGCATTAAAGAAAAAATATTGGCGGCAAAACGTGCCCACATTAAGGAAATACTTTTATGTGAGCAAAACCGCCGCGACATCGAAGAAATAAAAGCCGATTACCTTAAAGGACTAACCTTTCACTATGTAAGTGAAATGAGTGAAGTTCTTGCATTAGCGTTGACTGATGAGAAAGTGAAGAATGCTAAGGTGCTGACTGCAAAGGAAGAGGTAAAGGTGGAGATTGTTTAGATTCTAGCTTATTACTTGAAGAAAACAATTGAGATAGCCTAAAAATTATAATGATAAATTCATTATAATTTTTAGGCTTTTTTATTCTCAAAAATTAAGATTTTCAAGCCTTGATATTGTTTAGAAAAAACAATTTGAAACAATTGAAAATAGTGCGATAGAACTAAAGTTATTGAGGCAAATTCTCGTAATCTTACCGCTGTTTTAAATACCTTTATGAAATCTCGACTTTTAATGGTTTTACTAGTTTGTTGCTCGATTTTGGGCAAGCTGAATGCACAAACAATCGCCGCAGATTCCCTAAAAATTCACGACTCTCACAAATTTAATTATAAGGCTCTCATTATTCCCACCGCGCTTGTAGGTTACGGCTTGGTAGGATTAGAAAGCGAGAGTCTTAAGTTTTTTCACGGTGAAATAAAAAGTGAGATTAATGAGCATATTGATGAGAAGATTTCCATAGATGATTTTGCGCAATACACACCTATGGTTGCGGTTTATGGACTCAACGCAGCAGGAATTGCTGGGCAGCATAATTTTAAAGACCGCACAGTTATTTTAGGAACTGCATATTTGATTATGGGCGGCACAGTGAATGTCCTCAAACATGTTTCCAACGAGGTTCGCCCAGATGGAACTTCAAACAACTCGTTTCCTTCAGGCCATACAGCAACTGCATTTATGGGAGCAACATTTTTGTACGAAGAATATAAAGACGTTTCTGTATGGTATGGAATATCGGGTTATGTTGTAGCT
>JANQTO010000157.1:5015-5509 GCA_030731685.1 Nonlabens sp. | reverse complement strand
ATAGGAAATACGACTCAAAAAAGCGCAGAAGAACAATATGATTACAACCAAGTGCTCGTAGAACCTATATTTTTAAAAAGAATGTTCCACAAATATTTATTTATAGGTGCAGGATTTAGATACAACCATATTTATAATACAGAATTTGAAGAAGACGGACTCATTGCCACCAACCGTCCGGATGGTTTTGACGGTTCCACGTCGGCAGGTGTAGAAGTCGCTGCGTTGTTTGACAGTAGAAGCAATATCTTAAATGCACAGGATGGCTGGTATGCAGAATTTACCCATGGTAAATATGACAAGGCTGTGGGCGGTACAAACATATTTAACCTGACTCGTATAGATTTACGACATTATTTTGATGTTTCAGACAAAAACGATGACATACTTGCCGTACAAGTTTACGGTCAGTTTTCCAGAGGTGATATTCCTTTTTCTGAGTATGCCTTTTTAGGCGGCAGCGAGATAATGCGTGGCTATCAAGAAGGTAGGTA
>JANQTO010000157.1:169-5005 GCA_030731685.1 Nonlabens sp. | reverse complement strand
AGGTAGGTATGTGGACCGCGACCTGCTTGCGACGCAGGTAGAATATCGTAAAAACTTCAAAGATTCCCGCTGGGGCCTTGTAGGTTTTGCTGGAGCTGGAGACGTTTTTAGTAACGTGGACAAGTTCCAGTTTAAAAATATTAAGCCCAGTTATGGTGTAGGTGCGCGATTCTCTGTAGATAAGAAAGAGAATCTAAACCTTCGTTTGGATTATGGAATCGGTAAAGGAACCACTGGTTTTTATCTGGGCATTGCAGAGGCATTCTAGCAGCCATTTACTGAAAATGAAAACGTTCATCCGTAACCATACTAGTAATTTTAAAGGTTACGCTTTCGCGAAAGCGAACTAACGACTATCCTCAAGCAAATAACCATACATCGAAATTATTAACTGTGAAGAGAACTTTATCAATGAAAAAAGCCTAGAATCCTTTCTAGGCTTTGTTTTTGTTATACATTCATGGCTTTATTTACCAGAAACGGAATAACCGCAAAAATATTGATATCGCGTAAGAATCATATTTAGTTACTTAAGACCTCGGAATCTTGCTCAGGGACGCCAGTCTAGCAATGGTGTTACGCACACCATTTTAAGTAAAGAGCGGTTATTCCCAATCTGGCATAAAGGAATTTCCATATTTTGTTGTCCGGGTATCCGTTGCAGACAATTCCAAAGTCTGAATGCTGCTAGGTGTTACCCCATCGTTTGCTACGTTTGTTACAATCACTTCGGCCTCGGTTGGAGAGAAGCGTGCATCTAAATCGTTGGTTCCGCCAGGTTTATTAAATGAAACATCTAATGCTGTCATGGAACTGAAAGTGTATAAAAATACGCGCGTGTCCAGCTGTCTATAGGTATTGTTTTCAAAGCCTGAGGTATCTCTAGTGAAAAGAAGCTTTGTGTTATCTGCACTTAGATTAATGCCACCAGCTGCCCCTGGCAATCCTGTTTGTACCATCTGCAACAGCGTTCCCGATGTATTAATGGTGAATATTTGAACTCCGTAACCATTCAAATTATTTGTTTTTAGAGCGATGACTGTCCCATTAACATCAACCTCTGTAATTAAATTACCATTTACCGTTTGATATATTTGTGTGAGTCCACTGCCATCACTATTAATCCGATAAAGCTTGTCCTGTGACGGGTAATAAATACTTGCTCCATTTGTGGCCCAAGATATATCTATCTCGTCAAAATTGAATCCAGAAACAGGTACAGAAGTTGTTATTTGCTGTTTGTTGGAACCGTCTGCATTCATCGTAAATACATGAACAACGGCACCTACATTTCTTAAGTACGCAATCTTGTTTGCCTGTCTATTCATACGTGGTCTCCAGCTATTTGTAGTGTTCGTAGTAATGGCTACCTGTCCACCACTGCCATTCCCGCTATAGATAACATTATTGCCATTTTCCTTTTTCACAAAGAGAAATCTGTTTGTAGGAAAATTTTCAGTCGTGAAGGTAAACACCGCGCTGTTAACCGGCGTATTAAAACTGTCGTCTACAGATACTTGCCAAAAGTATGTAGTGCCGAAATCTACGGTAACTTGTTGTGAAGCTGTTGTTAGGTCTGTAAATGTTTGAACCGTATTTGTCGTACCATTACGCAATGTAACTGTGTAGGTTAAATCATCCTCATCTGCATCTACCGCTTCCCATTCCAACTCAACGTTAAACGGAACATTTGTAGCGCCGTCTAGAGGAGTAATAGCCCTTGCCGCCTCTGGTGACCTATTGTTTGCGGTTTCTAGTTTTAGTTCAAAAACAATTTGAACCTCTTCACCTACCTCAACCGTAACCGATTCAAACGAAACTAGGAAACCGTCTTTTTGGGCTTGCACGGCATACTGACCTACATCTGCTGGTAACAGAAACTCACCGTTTGCGTCAGTAAACACGGTGTTTGATGCTGGATTAGTTGAGATTTTTACATTTTCAAGTGGTACGAAGGTTAGGTCTTGAACAACACGTCCTTTTACGGTTCCTTTACCGTTAACATCTAAAAGTTCTTCAGAGCAACCTGTTGCTAACATTAGAACTGCTATCGCAAAAAATATTTTAAAATATTTCATGATTATTGGTTTTGAGTGTTAGTTGCGGGTATTTCGTCTGGTGTTTCTTTGGAAAGTTTGCGTTCTTGCTTTTCTTTTTTACGCAGTTGCCTCTTAAGCGCCTTTTCTTCTCTCTTAATTCGTTTCAGTTCTGCACGTTGTGCGTATTTCGGGTTGTTGCTCTTTGCAGCATTGGGACCTAAATAAATATTGACACCTGCACCAAATTTTAAATAATGATCATCTCTAACACCATTAATAGTGCGGTCGAGGTCATCGCTGAAAACAGCGCTATAGTCCCCATAGACCTTGAGTCCAAAAACAGGAGAAGCCATATATTCAACACCTAAACCTGCCTGTACTTTTAAGTCAATTGTATCAAAAAAATCGGCATGATTTAAACCTGCGCCACCTTATATATATGGAGAAAGTTTTTCATAAGGAAAAAGGGTTACTTCTAAATTGAGTTCAGAGGCTGCAAATTCCCTATTAAAAGTTTCAGTATTTGTGAGCCTAAATTTGTGTACAGAGCCTGTAATTCCTACATGCGGCGATATGTTATATTTAATTCCTGTACTTAAAGAATACTCTACTGCTGCATTTGGTAAATCACCACGTATGAACGTTCCTCCAGCACCAGCATCTACTCTCCATTTAGAGCGACGTTCCTGCAACTCTCGCTGATACACGTCAGTACGCTCAGCAACTTCCTTTTCTTGGTGATAGTCTGCCACTAATTTATTAGCAACTGCTTCACCATCTTTAGGATACCATAAGCCGGCTTCAATACCTTCGATGACTAAGGCTTCAACACCCTTTTCAATCGCTTCTTTAACCGCTAGTTGCGCTGGTTCATTTCTCGTAAATCCAGTTTCGGCTTCTAGCAATCTTTTAAAACTAACATACCTGAATAAACTTGCGTCTACCGCTTGAGAATAGATAGATTTTGATACGTAAACGGTCTTCATAATTTGTCCCGTTTTCACGGAAACTACCCTTAAGTATACCGTTACCCTATCCTGTCTATATTTACTGGAACCGCCGGCTCCAAAATAACGTGCGCCCACACCGCCCGTAACAACATTTGTATCATAGGACACAATAGCACCTTCTATGATTACACCTGCATATAGCAAAGGGTCTAAATCTTGAACTTGTGTGTTAGTCTTTTTTGCAAATTCTGTTCTAGTATTGGCAATAATATTACGTTCTGTAAAAAGGTGATCAATGTTTTCTCGCTCTATCGGTGAGAACCATCTAGAATCTTCGAGTGCTTTTATCAAAATAGCGGTACTACCTTGTGTAACGGCGTTACTAAAGCTACTACCATTGTCTGCCGCTTTAAATTGTCCTGTTTGATCTTCTACTTTATAGACACCCACAAATGCTTTGGACATAGGTAAAGGTAGATTTCTAAGACGCAGCGTAGCGTCTGTTGTCTCTCCTATTCGCGCATTTTGCGTATCAATGGGTTGGTTAAAATAGGCACCGCAACTGGTAAAAAGAAGCGCGACTATACTCAACCTCCATAGGTTGTTTATATTTTTCATAGTCGGCTTCTTTAATTCCTAGGTACAATGACCTGAGTCTGGTCACCTGTAGTTGTATCTAAAATATTGAGCACTAAACCATCTAGTGATTCTAATATCTCAACCTCTAAACTACCAAAGGAAAATGTACCGGGTTGTAGACCTGTATTAGGGTCTATGTTGAGCGTGAGTAGCGCTCGTTGAAGCTGGCTTAAGAGCTGTCTGTTCAATCCCGCTGAAAACGCATCAAGTTCTGATTGCTGCGCTGCACTATTTGCTAAAGCTGGGTCTGTAAATCTGTTTTGTTGTTCAGCGCTTTGAATAAGCCACTGATAATTGAATGTATCGCCGCCAAAGGCAGGATTGATAGGTTTGTAAACAAACTGTTGAGCAGAGCCTAGTTGAGACATCATACCCATAAACAGTAAGAACAACGGGAGCAGTGTTGTGTTTTTTGAGAGCATAGTTTTGTTTTAATATTGTTTTTGAGCTTTTGCATTATTAAAGTAGGTATTTACTTGACCTAGGGCCTGCCTACTTATTTGTTTTATAGCCTTGGGATTAGGATTGACGTAAAATTCGAATACCAACTTGTATCCTACCGTTACTTCAATTTTTGAGCTTCTTCCCTGACCTATTTTTTCTGTGATAGTCACCACTTGGTCACCATCGATTTTGTAAAAATGATATAATCTGTAAAATTCTTTATAAAAGTCCTTTGCAGGTTTGGTACGCGTTTTTTCTACTATTATTCCTTTAATTGCAAAACCATCTTCGGCCATTTCTCTAGGTTCTTCGACCCTATTTGTGAATGGCTTAATGGTTTTTAATTCCTTTCCTATGAGCTTGTTATTTATGTTATAAACCAAAAGCATGATTGTTATTTGATCTGGCACGTTCAAGCTAACTGAGGTTTTTGCTACCGCAGCTTTATAACCCTTGAGAACTGTAATATTTCCCGTCTGGTTTGTCTTAGCGGTATTGTTAGAAGTGTCTTTCTTAAGAACTGCCAATTCATATCGTATTTGCTGATCTACTTGTGAAAGGTTTGATGCAATACCAACTATTTCAACAAAATTGTCTTGATTCTTTAAAAATATCTCAGCCTTTACCAGTTTGTTATAATTAGATTCCTGACCTTGAACGAGCGAGGTAAGAAAACATAAGAATAAGAAAAAGGTATACCGTTTCATATTAATAATGTATCACTAAAACGGTTGATCCCGTTCCACGTTGATTCACTTGTAACC
>JANQTO010000157.1:0-159 GCA_030731685.1 Nonlabens sp. | reverse complement strand
ATTTCCCGTCTGGTTTGTCTTAGCGGTATTGTTAGAAGTGTCTTTCTTAAGAACAGCCAATTCATAGCGTATTTGCTGATCTACCTGTGAAAGATTTGATGCAATACCTACTATTTCAACAAAGTTGTCTTGATTCTTTAAAAATATCTCAGCCTTTAC
>JANQTO010000156.1 GCA_030731685.1 Nonlabens sp. | reverse complement strand
CGTCCAGGTCGGTTTGTGCGTTTGCCTCGTTGACAAATGCAATGTTCCACTGTTGTAAATTTTCCAGTGTTACATGTAATCGCACAGGTAAGGTGCGCATGGTATTAGAAAAACCAGCGCTTATCTCTAAAGGCAATTTTTCGAAAACCTCATTATAAGCGGTAAACTGTGTACCTGCAGTACGCACGACCAAGGCTGCTCTTATGGCTTTGTCTTCGTTATAATATAGTAATCCCAAATCTACCGCGCCACCCAGCGAACTGTATTGCTCCAAGCGTGACGAAATAAGTTTAACATTTGCGCCAACATAAAAATCACTCCATGGTATATTATACGCATAGCCCATACTCAGCGCTACCTCGCTCCCACTAAAGGTTCCTGTAGATTCTCCTTGCTCGTTATACCCGTCAAAACTACCATAATTTATATAGGTAACACCACCATGAAATGTTTGCACGTGCCTGTCCCAAGTGTATGCATAAGCGGCAGTACCATAATTGACATCGCCCAGATAATTTGCATAATTCACCTGTAATTGATTATCCATTTTAAGGTTGATAGTCGCGGGATTATTTAGGGCACTAGTCGGGTCATAATCTACAGCGGTGAGAACGCGACCGCCAAGTGCGGCCTGTTTAGCTCCAGAAACCAAGTTAAGAAACTGGTATGTCGCCCGTCCACCTATTTGTGCTTCAGCAACTTGCAGGGTTGCAAGGCAAATACAAAGAACAAAAATAAGGTGACGCATAAAATGTGGACAACTGGATGTTATGATAACGACTGCAAGTTTACTTTATTTTAAAGGGATTGCATAGAAATAGCCTTTTAAATGCGACCGAAATGCAAAGCAAACACGAATAAGTTTTAAATACTTACTTAAAATTGCATAGAAAGCCCTGCTCCTAGTTGTTCACCGTTATAAAAAGGCATGATGACTGCTGTAGTTTGCTCGCTACTATTGAAGAAAGTCCGATTCATCCAAGGATGTAACCAGTAGGCAATTTTAGTACTTAAAATCCCGATACCTGCACCAGCAGCTACGTCGTTTAACCAATGCCTATCATTTACAATTCTAAAAATACCTGTCCCGGCGGCCACTATGTAAC
>JANQTO010000155.1 GCA_030731685.1 Nonlabens sp. | reverse complement strand
ACCTACCACCATTTGCCCGCAGGTCTGCTATGCACTGTGCATCTAGCTGCGGTACACCATTATTGAGCATGCTCATCATATCTATGATGTTACCACTTTCTAGACGTGCTTGCATTAAGCAGTCTGCGACGTTACAATGACCGCTGCTAGCAGTATCTTCGTGACTAGACTGCAGTGGTGTCCCTACATTAACCAGCCCTAGTATGTGGCCAAATTCATGTTCGTAAACCGCAGTCTCGACTGTTGTGCGATTCGGCTGATTAAAACCACCGCTAAAGTTCTCAATAGTTTTCTGAAACATCACTAAGGACGTATTGCGGTACGCGGTTCCCAGAACAACATTGTTGCCAGAATTAGATTCAGAATCCTGCTCAGCAAATAGAACAAATACAGCTATCGTTGAAGCCGTGTTAAACTGCGTTCTAAACGTGTCCTCAACTTGTCGTACTTCGGCAATAGTATAGGTGCCAAAAGCCTGCGCAGGTATTTCCTGTTCCACAATTCGTATTCCGTTTGGCTTGTTCAAACGGGCCGACAAAAATGCCGTTAGATTAGCAATAGATGCTTGGTTAGGCTTGAACCCATCCACGTACGCCAACTCGATGACTAACTCATTAAAGGTAGCTCCACTTAAAAGTTCATTTGCACTTGCTCCTAGATTGCGGTTATTACCATTTGCTGTATTGCCACCGTTACCGTTGCTATCACTGTCGCTGGAACACGCATAAACAAGGACCATCGAGCAAATGAGTAGAAAAAACATTCTAATGTATTTCATGACTTTTTTTTTCAAATATATTTTTATCACATATGCTAGCATCACAAAATATTGCCAACTTCTCTAAACTCATGTACTATTGCATAAAAACGTTAGCTGGGTAAGCGTATTCCTTAACAAATTTTAACGCTGATTTTTTGCTATTTACTTTACCTTTATTCACATGAAATATATACTCCTACTTATAACAACGCTGTCCTTAACAGGTTGTGCACAGCAACCAGCATCGCAAGCAACAGTCATTCAACGAGATGGCTTTAAAAAAATTCTGGAAACTCCCAAAGAAAAGATTCAGGTTATAAATTTCTGGGCTACATGGTGTGCGCCCTGTGTCGA
>JANQTO010000154.1:299-5646 GCA_030731685.1 Nonlabens sp. | reverse complement strand
GGCACAAGTTGTGGAGAATAAAAGTACAAGCGCTTACGTAGCAACCGAGTTCTTAACCTTTGACGGACCGTTTGAATCTCCACAAAATTTTCATAGAGTGAATTTATTTGGGAAAATGCTCGTAGATAATGGTACCGGTAACGTATTCAAGTTAACGGCATCACATTTTGACAGTAAATGGGATGCAAGTGGTCAGATTCCGCAACGTGCAGTTGACGCTGGTATCATCTCTAGATTTGGTGCAATTGACGATACCGAAGGTGGCGAGACCTCAAGAACAAATATCAATGTAGAATATGGAAAGGAACTAAGTGAGACCGAACATTTATACACTAAGGCCTACTTTTCTAATTATGATTTCTTATTGTTTTCAAACTTTACATTCTTCTTAGAAGACCCTATCAATGGTGACCAGATACGTCAGCGCGAGTCAAGGTCGCTTTATGGTGCAAAAGCTACGTATGTGAATGATTTCTTTATAAGTAATAAAAAAAGCCAGTTTATCGCAGGTGTTGCCGTGCGTAACGATAATACAAACGGTAGCGAACTTTCTAGAACGGCAAACCGCAGGGATTTGCTGGAAGCTATTCAGTTAGGTGATGTGACTGAAACTAACTTCTCCGTATTTAGTGGTCTGAGCGTAGACTTCAATAAATTTAAAATTGACGCTGGATTGCGTTACGAGCGTTTTGACTTTACTTATAGAAATTCCTTGTTGACACCATTTGAAACGTCTTCCACAACCGCAGGGGTTTTGCTACCAAAACTCAAATTATCCTATGAAGTTTCGCCTAAATTTAATGTGTACTTAAACAATGGTATAGGAACGCACAGCAATGATACCCGCGTAGTACTAGCTGGAGAGGTGAATGATATATTGCCGCGTTCATTCAATTCAGATTTAGGATTTGTCACCAAACTTACAGACCGCTTAGTGATGAACGGTGCACTGTGGCATTTATATTTAGAACAGGAATTTGTCTATGTAGGTGATGCTGGTATTGTAGAACCAAGCGGAGAAACACGTCGCTATGGATTTGATTATGGTTTTCAGTATCAATTAGGCGATTATGTTTTCTTAAATGCAAACTTGAACTACGCACATGCACGGGCTATTAATGAGGTGGACGGTGAAGACTTCATACCGCTAGCTCCTAAATGGACATCTAACGGTAGTCTTGTGTTAAAAGATTATAAAGGATTCAATGCATCTATGGGTTATAAATACATTGCAGACAGACCTGCAAACGAGGATAACTCCATTATTGCCGAGGGGTATTTTGTCGCAGACCTAAACGTATCCTACGATATTACAAAAAGACTTAGAGCTGGAATCATTGTGCAAAACCTGTTTGATGTTGCATGGAACGAAACACAGTTTGCAACAGAATCAAGACTAGCAAACGAAGCTGCTCCAGTAGAAGAAATTCACTTTACACCAGGAACGCCATTTTTTATCAAAGGCAACATTCAGTTTAGATTTTAGGTACAGGTTTGGTGGTGATGGATTGCGCGGTTCGCGTTATTTTTGCACCATGCATAACAAACGTATTTGTATAAATGTCCCTATAACAGACCAGCTTGTATTTAAAAACAAGTTACTGGAATTTTATAGGGACATTTCCTATTTTACGTTATTGGACAGTAACGGTCATGACAGCATGCATTCGAGCCAGGAGTGGCTCGCTGGCGCTGGTAACATGGCGGTGCTTGAAGTAACTCAGGGCAATGCCTTTGAGCAACTTAGAATATTTTATGAGCAACATCAAGATTGGCTTCTGGGATATCTTTCCTACGACCTGAAGAATGAATTGGAACAGCTAAGCAGCAACCATCACGATACGGTTGGAGCAGCATTGTTGCACTTCTTTGTTCCAGAGATACTATTCAGCTATACTAAGGCAGGTTTAGAAGTTCAGGTTCATGAATTGTCAAACATAGATGCGGCCCAACTTGTTCAAAAAATTCTTCAAATTGACGTAAAACCAATAGATACACCCAAACAAAACAACTCATTAGTCGCTTTAGATACGAAGGATGTGTATATCAATAAAGTGCAAAAAGTGCTTAATCATATTTATCGTGGCGATATCTATGAGGCAAACTTTTGTACGCAGTTTCAGGCAACTAACGTTAAGTTAGACTCGTTAAAGGCTTACGCCCAGTTGAACGCAATCAGTAAATCGCCATTTGCTGTTTATGCCTCATTTGACGCGCTTAAAATCATGTGCGCAAGTCCAGAACGTTATATTAAAAAAAATGGAGATGTAATCATCTCGCAGCCCATTAAAGGAACAGCCAGACGTTCTCAGGACTTTCAAGAGGATGAATTCATTAAAAAGCAGCTTGCTGCAGACCCCAAAGAACGTTCTGAAAACGTAATGATTGTAGACCTCGTGCGCAACGATTTGTCTAGGATTGCAACAAAGGGAAGCGTTGAGGTTGAAGAACTCTTCGGTATGTATAGTTTTGAGCAGGTTCACCAAATGATAAGCACCATTGCTGCAAAGCTACTGCCATCACTAGACTTTGTAGACGTGTTAAAAGCGACTTTTCCTATGGGTAGCATGACCGGTGCTCCTAAAGTAAGTGCAATGAACATCATTGAGGAAACAGAATCCTTTAAGCGCGGTCTTTATAGCGGTGCGATAGGATACGTTACTCCACAAGGCGATATGGATTTTAATGTGGTAATACGCTCCATAATCTATAACACAAGTAATAGAAATCTTTCTGTAAGTGTAGGAAGCGCTATTACTGCGCAGTCGAAACCGGAGTTAGAGTACGAGGAGTGCTTATTAAAAGCTCGCGCATTGTTAGAGGTATTAGCACAGCAGGGAATTGCTTTTTCGTAAATTTGCACCATGTTAAACGCTTTCAAAAAGCATATCGAATTACAGTTCTCAGAATTGACTCAAGCCAGCTGTTTACTTGCGATTAGTGGCGGTAGGGACAGCGTGGTACTTGCTCATTTACTTAAAGTTTGTCATATAGATTTTGCGATGGCACATTGTAATTTTGGGCTACGCGATGCAGAAAGTGACCGCGACGAGCAGTTTGTTAAAGAACTTGCTAGTACGCTGAATGTTTCCATCCATAGCAAGCGTTTTGAAACAAAAGCATATGCAAAAAATGCAGGTATCTCGACGCAAATGGCTGCTCGACAGCTACGATATTCCTGGTTTGAAAAATTACAGGAGACGTATAAATTACCCTTTTTGCTTACTGCTCATCACCTCGACGATCAGTTAGAAACCTTTCTTATGCATTTAAATAGAGGTAGTGGCATTGATGGACTTACGGGAATACCTTCCCATAATGGCGCTGTGAGACGACCACTATTACCATTTTCAAGGTCACAAATAACACAATATGCCTTAGCAAATCATATCGCATGGCGTGAAGATTCCAGCAATGCTAGTGACGATTACCTACGTAATGCATTACGCCATCAGCTATTGCCTAAGCTCTATGAGTTGCTTCCAGACTTACAAAGTAACTTGCAGGATAGCTTTAATTACCTCAAAGGTTCTCGAGATTTAGTGGGTGATGCCGTTGCACGCTTTCGCGAAAGCGAACTCAAAAAAGAAGATGGTACCACATATATATCTATCAACGCACTACTGAAAACAAGCAATCCAGAGGCGTATCTCTATGAATTACTGAAAAATGAATCTCCTAATATGGAAGATTTAATGAGCTTGCTCTCTGGACAAACTGGCAAATATGTTAGTTGTGGGAACGTGAAAGTGATTAAAGACAGGAATCGTTTGATTTTTGTCGATAGCACATCCGTGCCTGCGCAAGAACCAGTTGAAATTACTGATTTTAATACTAGTTATGAAATATTCGATGGGACTGTTACATTGCGTGTCGTAGATACGGAGGATGCGCTAACGTTTGTAAAGAACAATAAAGCGCACAATACATTGTTTTTTGACGCAACGTTAATAAGCGGTGCCATGAAATTGCGTACATGGGAAAAAGGAGATAAGATGCAGCCCTACGGTATGCGTGGCACGAAACTCGTTAGCGATTTGTTAATAGACAACAAAATATCGTTGACAGCCAAAGAAAAAGTAGTAGTATTGACATACAATAACAAAATTCTAGGCGTTCTGGGACTACGTGCTAGCAAACATTACGCAGTTTCCCAGCAAACCTCTCAAATAATGATGATTACCCATACTTTATGAAAAATATATTAATTGTAGTGTTAGCCCTTTTGGGTTTCAATGGATTTGCACAAGTACAGGACCCAACTACATGGTCTACGAGTGTTGAAAAACTAAATGATTCAGAATATAAATTAATAACCACCGTAAACATAGGCCCAGGATGGCATGTGTATTCACAGGCAAAACTAGAAAAAGACGAAGGTCCTATTCCTACAGAATTTAATTTTTTTAAGGCTGAAGGAAACTATGAACTAGTAGGTATTAACGAAGAGTTTGTACCCTATGCCGAGTATTCTGGTGTTTGGGGTTTTGACGTTTATCAGTTTGCTAACAGTGCTCGCTTTGAGCAAGTGGTGAAAGTTCTAGACAAAGATTTAAAAAATATTTTTGCTGAGGCATATTTTATGGTCTGTGACGACAAGCAGTGTCTGCCGCCAGCACCAGAGGCCTTGGTGTTTAAGCTAGACTCTAATGGACCTGCTGTAGATGCTAAAGCTACATTGGACTCTTTTTACGACGCAGGAGAAATCCCGCAAATGGCTAGTGGACCTGAAGCTTCCTCTATTAAAAAAAAAAGTGAAGTAAGTAGTAAAAAGGAACCTGAAGTTGAAGTTGACAAAACAACTGACGACGCGAGTGATTCTGATAGTCTTTGGGTAGTTTTTGGTCTCTCTTTTCTCGGAGGACTAGCAGCATTGCTCACGCCGTGCATGTTTCCCATGATTCCTTTAACGGTAAGCTTCTTTACAAAGCAAAGCAAGAACCGCGCACAGGGAATACGTAATGCGATTCTTTATGGAGTTTTTATTATAGCCATTTACGTGCTGCTCGGGTCTGCTATTGTTGCGATATTTGGTATTGAGGCCTTGAATGAGCTGTCTACCAGTGTAACATTTAACATCGCGTTTTTTGTCATACTCATAATCTTTGCCATCTCTTTTTTAGGAGCGTTTGAAATCACGCTGCCACAATCATGGGCAAACAGTGCCGACAAGCAATCAAATAGAGGTGGCGTTCTTGGAATTTTCTTTATGGCCCTTGCACTTGCCATTGTATCCTTTTCCTGTACGGGACCCATTGTGGGCTCAATCTTATTTAAATCTTCTAGCGAAGGCGGCATTGCACCCATCATAGGAATGCTGGGCTTTTCCAGTGCGATAGCTTTACCT